>JAGQQC010000223.1 GCA_020426395.1 Planctomycetaceae bacterium | reverse complement strand
TACGAGGTCTATTACTACTACGCGGCAGAACAACTTCAAGCGGTTCGCAGTGGTCCCTGGAAATTGTTCCTGCCACTGGAAAACTTCAGCAGTCATCCGCACTATAAAAAAGGGGAAGGTCAGAAACCGTTGTTGTTTGATGTTCGAAAAGATCCGGGTTCAACCATTAATATTGCTGATCAGGAACCGGACATGGTGAAAAACTTGATGCGACTGGCAGAAATGGCTCGGGAGGATTTGGGTGACCTCGGAAAAAAAGGACGCGGGCAAAGACCTGCGGGTAAAGTCGAACATCCGGTACCGCAGGTGAAAGACCAAAGGGAATGAGCGAAGCGGGAAAAGTTAAGCTGATTACCCACCTGAAACCAATGTGGTTACATGAAGGTCTCCAACCGATGGGACTGACGGGGAAAAAACTTGATGATATCGATATGCAAATTCCCTTCTTGTTTGACCGGGTCAAAGTTCATTGGTGCGATGAACGTAGTTTCTCATTTGCTGAAACCCCGGAGGAGATCCATCACTTTGAAACAATGAACGGGGTAGTTTATCTCTATGCCGTTCGTGAAAACAAAATCTGTTCCACGTCGTTTCAAAGCCCGTCTCCCGAAGAACGAGAGCGTTTCAAGAATCCTGTACGCCGTTGGATCAGGACACTCTTGCCAACTTTATTGCCGCCGAAGCCTCTCAAGTTGGATGGCGGAATCACCGTCTACGATTTTTTGGTTCCCTTGGATGAAGTGCATGCAATCATGGATGCCTTTCAGCAGGACCGCCAGAACAAAGATTATCTACGTTGGCGACGTAATGACGGACTGAGGCATTATGACCTGGTTGATGTCCTGGCAAACTCTCCGCGGTTGCTCTTTGTGGACTGGAGAGAATGCCTGGATGATGCCGTTGAAATAATTAAAAAGCAACTCTTGCTCTATGGGATTGAATTACAGGCGGAGATGGATGAAACAGTCCCTTGCGGTACAGTTTACGTGCAGGGAGAAAGTGCGGCGATCCGATACGTCCCTTCAGAGGACGATGCAAATTTCGATCAAGTGATGACCAACATTAATAAACTGGTCCACGAACAGGTTCAGTATCGCCGTCTCGTTTCTTGCGAGGGAACAGACGGGTACAGTTATGCCCTATTAAGCCATGCCGAGTGGCAAAAACTGGAAGCAGAGCTTCCCGGCCTCACGGACAAGTTATTCGCGAGAGTCGGAAGTCCTTACCGGCAATGATTCAAATTTCCCGCTCCAATTCTTCTGGATGCTCGGCCGCTTCTTCCGTATCAGCGCGAAGGTCGTCGAAGGTCAATTTCAGTTCTTTAATTGCTCCACCACCGATGATGATCATCATCAGCAAAAACGTAGTCAGGCTGATAAACAGCACGACAAGCCAGAAATTAAGCCAGAACATAGGTGAGTCTCCTGAATACAGAGAGAATGTTTTTTTGTCAGACCGTCTGGTGTTGATCAGGTTTGTAAGTTAACAGTGAAGTAATCACATATCCCGTACTGGCCAGGACGAAAGTGAAGATCGTCATGATGTCGGGGGTCAAGTGGGTGTTTTCCGAGAACAGACTGATTGCATGCAGTTGGGCGTCGAGCCAGACGACGGGGGCTTCGAGGGCGAAGACTCCCGTGAGTCCCAGGAGAATCGAAACTGTGGCCGCCTGGGAGGTGCCACGTTTCCAATATAATCCTCCGACGATGGCGGGGAGTGCTCCCGCGAAATAGATCGTTCCCGTAATCGCCAGGTAGACCCAGAGGTCACTGCTTAACTCGTACCACAACCCCCAGATCAGAAGCATAATTCCGATCACCACAATGGAGATGCGTGTAATCAGAATTCGAGTCCGCTGAGATATGGGGCCAAAGAGGGGGGCACAGATATCCTGGGTGATCACACTACTCCAGGTGAGCAAATACGTATCGTGCGTCGACATGAAAGCAGCTAACATTCCGGCGGCAATTATGCCGAGGAGGCCGGTTGGAATTAATTTTGCCAGATACAAAGGCATCGCGGAGAGAGTGGAAACTTTTTCCTGTTGAACCTGTTGCATGAACTCGTTACCGAGATCGATATTCGTCGCGAAATAGGCAAACGCCCCCAGTCCAAGCAAGACGGGAATAGCGCGTCGGGCGAGTAGAGGAATGGCTGACCAGAAATAAAGTTGCCGGGCGACTTGCGTATTCTTGACGGAAAGTGTTCGCGAGGCCGTGGTTGGCCAGAGGAAACAGGCGGCTCCGACGACGATCAAATCTTTCAGTAAGGTCATGAATCCAATGCCATTTCGGTCTGTCTCCTTAAGTACATTGAACGCGGCCTCCTTAGTTTCGCTGTTATACGGTTTCGTGCTGTCAAAAGGGTTCACATATCCGAATTGATCTGTTGCAATTTTCTGAAGTCCATCAAGTTCCAGGTTACCTAGAATAAAACCGCAGGCGATCAACAGCGAAATTCCGAGTACAAAGAACTGAATCAAGTCGGTGATGACAACGGAGACCATTCCCCCGAGAACTGTGTAAAACAGAACGAGGAGTAGCATCCCCGTCATGACCCACTTCAGCAGTTGCGGATCACTGAGGCCTGTCAGCGCGGTCACAAAAATGGAACCTGCTTTCAGGAACAGCCCCATATTGAGCACACCGGCAAGCACCATCACGGTTCCTCCCAGCACGCGGACACCGGAGGAGTATCTTTTCTCGTAGTATTCTGGAATCGTCATCACGGCGGACTGGCGAAGTTTTACGACGACGAAACCGGTTCCTCCCACAATCAATAAGGCGACCGCCTCCAGAACCCCCAGGTAGAGAGCCGCGTATTGATTCGTGAACCCGAGTTGGGACATGTACATCACGGTGACGAGGCCAAGTTCTGTTCCCGTCATGCTCGCCAACGCAAGGCGAATTCGCAGCGTTCGTCCGGCGACCAGATAATCGGACAGGTTGCCAACGTACTTATTCGCCCACAAGCCGACAACGGCTGAACCGGCCAGATAAATAAGGACGATGCCCCAGTCGAGCGAAGTGAAGTTTGTCTGAAATAAATCCATCCTCAAGATTCCTCGATCTCAGCAGAGGGGTTGAATTAACCGTCCGCAGGGGAATGATTTAATCGTGCAGAAACTGACAAATTGAACACTGTCAATGGGATTGAAGAACCAGAATGGTTCAGATAATGACAGAGGAAGGGGTTTCAGTCCTTATATCAAGTCGTTTTGAAGCGGAGAGTCTCAAAATGTCTCAATAAAAGGGGCCGACAGTGGTTGATTTCGATGTGGTTGGTTCATTAAAATGCCGCATCGATTTTGGAGAGCAACAGAGGTACAGTGAAGATAAGCTCGTTTCTCTGGCCTGCTTCCGAATCAAGAACAGCCTAACCGGCTCGATTTATTTCTACAATCAATTGCTGGTGGTTTCTGGATTTATTGTGGCTGAACCGGGTGAACTTTCACTTGTTTGGCTCACTTTCCCAGAGACAGGTATTCGCCAGATTAATGTACAAAGAGTGACTAGTTTAGGATTGGAGTTGGTTCCGTGACTATTGACAAAAGTTTACGCCGAGGGAGCCGTCTGGTTCGCAGTCGGAATGTTTTGACCCGTGATGAGCGCATTGAGCGCCTGCAGATGGAAGATCGTTGGGATGAAGAATCTTCCCCAATCGGTCTCCCCAAAGTCCGGGTGATTAAAACCGTCGTCGGTAAAAAGAAAAAGAAAACTAAGAAAGACGAAGAGAAGTAGCCGGTCTTTTCTTAGCTGGTCTCGCTTTTTTACAAGTCATCAACGCCTCCAATTGCTCAGCATCAGGAGGCGTTTTTGTTTGCGCGCGAAGCTTTTTGCCTGGAACGGATCGAGCAATAATTGAAGATAAATACGGATTAGGGAGACAATTACGTCCATGACGGTTAAACACTTTCCAGCATAAATGCCGATCTAACCTGATATTCATATATGAAAATGAACTCTGCTTCATCCTGAATCGGGAATAACAGTTCCAGAGGAGCCGTTGTTTCAGGGGGAGTTTCATCAGGAGGCATGTCAGGAGAGTTCACAGGCCGGAGACGAACTCAGGATGCAGGTGGTAGGGAACATCAGAGCGCTGGTTGGAGCGCTTCCGAAGGCGTTGATCTCGCGCGAGGCGAATAAGAGTATCAAACGAATGAAACGTTGCCGAAAGATGCAACGTCGTTTGCTGGAAAATTTACTCTCGCTGCACCGGGACAGTCATTTTGCGCATGCTTACAAATTGAACCGGATGAGTACGACGGAAAACTTCCGCAAGTATTTCCCGATCACCAACTTTGAAGATTACCGTCCCTATATCGATCAATTGAAAAAAGG
This sequence comes from Planctomycetaceae bacterium, assembly GCA_020426395.1. GTDB lineage: Bacteria > Planctomycetota > Planctomycetia > Planctomycetales > Planctomycetaceae > Polystyrenella. Next base: position 3,119 of record JAGQQC010000223.1, on the reverse strand, counting down.
GAATGTGCGGGCACTACTCGGGCCAGACAGCAAGCTGCTGATGTTCTCCCTCAGTTCCGGAACGACCTCCGAATCGAAATTCATTCCGATTACGGACCGCTTTCTAAAAGATTACCGCCGTGGCTGGCGAATTTGGGGAGTGCGAGTGCTCAATGAGCACAAACCCTTATGCAGCCGTTCGATCGTTCAGCTCACAAGCGATTACGACAAATTCCGCACGCCGGGGGGAACCCCTTGTGGGAACATCAGTGGGCTTGTGGCGACAATGCAACTGAAGATCGTGCGCGCGATGTATACGATTCCTCCAGTGGTCAGCAAAATCGAATCGCCTGAGACAAAGACATACACGGCTTTACGATTGGCGCTCACCGATCCCGAAGTGGCGATGTTGACGACCGCCAATCCGAGTACATTGATTCACTGGGCGCGCTTTGCTGAAAACCACAGTGAAGAGCTCGTACGCGATATCCACGACGGAACTCTTTCCGTTGAATTGGAACCCAAAATTCGACAGGAACTGGAACGAAAGCTCTTCAAACCTCAGCCAGTTCGGGCGCGACGGTTGCATAAGATTCTGGAACGACATGGTTCGTTAGTACCTCGTGAATGCTGGCCGAATCTGTCGGTGCTTGCCGTTTGGACGGGAGGTAGCGCGGGGGCGTTTCTTCCTAAGTTACAAGACATTTACGGCGATGTCCCCGTCCGTGATCATGGCCTTTCTGCCAGTGAAGGGCGCATGACGATTCCAATCAGTGATGGAATTTCGTCGGGAATCCTTGATGTCGAATCACATTACTTTGAATTCATTCCCGCGGAAGAATACGAGACGAAGGAGCCCACGATTCTTGAGGCCCACGAATTAGAAGAAGGTCGCGATTATTACATTCTGCTGACGACTTCCAGTGGTTTTTATCGGTATGACATCTGCGATGTCGTGCGCTGTACCGGGTTTCACGGAATGACGCCAATGTTGCAGTTCTTGCACAAAGGAGCACATATCTCCAACGTGACCGGCGAAAAAATTACGGAGCATCAGGCGATTGAAGCAATCGACAACGCGAAACAGCGAATGGGACTTTCGTTTGAATACTTTACGTTGGCTCCAACCTGGAGTGATCCTCCGTTTTACCACATCATTACTGAAGAAATGAATGGGATCGGAACCCCGCAGTTAAAAGAAGTGGCGATGCGATTTGCTGCCGAAGTTGATCTCGAGTTGCAGCGAAACAACTGTGAATATCGGGAAAAGCGGGAAACGGGTCGCCTCGAACAAATTCGCTGGTATCACGTCCCTCATGATGCCTGGCAACATTTCTCCCGCGCACGCCAATTGAATGTGGGAGGGAGCTTTGAGCAGTATAAGCACCCCTGCCTCTCCCCGAGTCTTACTTTCCTCGAAGAATTGCAGCAGTCTGTGACGGCGCTGAAAGTTCACGAACAGAACCTGATCCGCCTACGAACCGCCGGACGCAAGGCGTCGTAACGAGGGTCATCTGAGCACTCAACTGCCGGCTATTTAGCAGTTTGGGACATGCTAACGAGAGGCATTTCCCCGGTTTCTTCTCTGGCTAACCGGTTTCCTCATCTGGTAAGATAAAAGGATGTTTATCTGTCGCCTGATTGGCTGACAGATCGGCTCTCTCTTTGCTCTAATCATGACCAGGTTTGGACCGTGCCTGATATTCATTTTATTCGCCTTAGTGCTTGTCTTGCATTAAGTTGGGGTTTGTTGGTTTCCTGTGCAGGAACATTGCTTTCCGCCGGAGAGGAAATCGACTTTAACCGGGATATTCGTTCGATTCTCTCTGCCAAGTGCTTTCACTGCCACGGACCGGATGCGCGTTCGCGCGAGGCTGATTTGCGTCTGGATACAGAGGAGGGATTGTTCGGAATGGAGGGGGCTCCTGGCGTGGTCACCCCTCATCAATTGGAAGAGAGTGAATTATATCGACGATTGATTGCAGCGGACAAAGACGAGCGAATGCCTCCTGCGGAATCCGATCTGGAATTGACGGAGGAGGAGATATCGACGCTAAAGAAATGGATTGAAACCGGTGCCAATTGGTCTGGGCATTGGGCCTATCTTCCGCTGCAAATGCCTGACATTCCCGATGTGAATCTTACGGCTTCGAACGTGACCGATATTGATCGGTTTCTGTTGCGTAAGCTTGAAGAGAATGAATTAGCGTTTTCTCCCGAGGCGGATCCCATCACATTAGCGAGGCGATTGTCATTTGATTTAACGGGCCTGCCTCCCGACTCAGGCATGGTGGAAGCTTTTTTGCAGAATCCCTCCGCGCAAGAATATGAACGGTTGGTGGATCGGTTACTTGCTTCGCCCCAGTTCGGGGAGCGACTAGCCATGTACTGGCTCGATCTCGTCCGATATGGAGACTCGATTGGTTATCACAGCGATAACCCGCAGAGAATTTCTCCCTACCGTGATTACGTTATCAACTCATTTAATAACAACAAACCCTTTGATCAATTTACCCGCGAACAATTGGCGGGGGATCTTTTGCCGTCACCGACGCAAGAGCAGATCATCGCGACGGGATATAACCGGTTGAACAAGAAGACGGAAGAAGGGGGAGCCCAACCGGAAGAATATTTGACCAAGCATGCTGCCGACCGGGTACGGACGACGTCGGGGGCGTGGTTAGGAATCACGATGGGATGTGCGGAATGCCATGACCACAAGTACGATCCTTTCACGACCAAAGATTTTTACAGCATGGCTTCCTTCTTTGCGGACATCCAGGAAGTCGGACATTACCGCGCAGGAAATCATCCGCCGTATATTAACCTTGATCTCGACGAAGAGCTGGTGAAGCAACAATTACGCCTGGAAGATCAACTCTCGGCACTCAAAAACCCGGCCAGTGATGATAAGTCGTTATTAGAGGAAGAACGCTCCTCAAAAATTGAAAAGCTGGAAACAGAATTGGCGGCTGTGAAGCAGAAGCAGGAAGATGTGGAGAAAAACGGTCGAAAATCGATGATCACGGTCGCTGTTCAACCACGCGAAATGCGTATTCTTCCGCGGGGGAATTGGTTGGATAAGTCGGGAGAAGTTGTGCAACCTGCCCTGCCCGAATCACTTGCCACAGAGTTTCCAG
>JAGQQC010000222.1 GCA_020426395.1 Planctomycetaceae bacterium | reverse complement strand
AAGTCTACACGTTGAACCGCTCGGGAGTGCTTGCGTGTGGAGATGTTGAAAATGAAAAACGATTATGGCAACTTCGCCTGGAGGGACGGTTCTCTTCAACACCTGTCATCGCGAGCGACAAGTTGTATGTTTTCAATGAGGACGGCGTTGGCTTCGTTGTGGATTTGAATGATGAAAAGGGAAATATTCTTTCCCAGAATCCGATGAATGAAGTGATACTCTGCTCTCCTGCCGTAGCCGACGATGCCTTGTATGTACGAAGTGATAACTCGCTCTGGAAAATTGCGATTGAGAAATGAGTGGGTTCTTTCAGACGCCGGGTGAAATGTGTTCGTTGGTCTTTTATGGGTTTTGATTATCAATGCAGTTTCTCCATTTGGCAGCCATCGGTTTGGGAGGTTGTCTCGGGGCTATTTCCCGGTTCTATATCAACTTATTGTTTTTGAAGCGTTTTCCAGAAGCCTCCTACTGGGGGACCTTCTCAGTGAATCTTGCTGGCTGCCTTGCCATTGGCTTTTTGATGGCACTTGCCGAAACGCATCAACGTACGTTCCCTCAATGGTTGTTCTATCTCTTGGTCGTCGGTTATTTGGGGTCGTTGACCACCTTCTCTACATTCGGTTTTCAGACCATTGAACTTTTGCGAGAATCCAGGGCAATGGAAGCACTTGTATTCGTGGGGGTTAACCTGATCGGAGGATTGTTGGCCGTTGTTTTAGGCTACGTGCTCTCATCGCCGTGGACTTGAGACGATCTAGAGTTGATTTTCTCTTCCCAACTCTCGGAAGGGACGTGAATCCGATCATCGCTGTTAATTGGATGCATGCTTCCAAGGTGCTAATCAACAAGGTCTTGCGCTGTGAGAACGGGGGGCATTGTTCTTGGCGGGCAGAGTTGATAACTGCTCTTGGGGGGCTTTCGTTGAAGTGAAGACATCGTTGTGTAATCTTATGGTTAATCAATTGCACAATAATGTATCTGTGCTAGAAAATGAGCCATTTTACTTAAAATCTAGGGAAATGTGGGTGAGGGCGTTTATGATGATACCAAGGGCACGTAACGAACTGAGTGCTTGATGTTATCATTCAGTAATTCTTCTCGTCTATTCGCTCTTCTTGATCTGATGGTTGAGTGACCTTAAGGCATCTCCCCTATGCTTTCCCTATCCAATATTTATCGTGGTCTCACCTCCCGCTTCTACTCGGCCGACAAACACAAAACGATTTTCAGAAATCGTAAACATCGTCAGGGATTGCGGATTCAACCGTCTACCTTTTTAGAGATCCTTGAGAGCCGCCAAATGCTCTCTGGCGTCAGCACAGACCTGGTCATCGCTCTGACATCCAACCAGGTTGCTGCGGAACAAGGTAGCGAGATTACCTACGATATCACGGTTGCCAATAATGGTCCCGAAGCGGTCACCGACGCCCAGGTTGTCGATGATGTTGCGGCATTTCTGGACAATGCCACCTGGACAGCAACCTTGAATGGTGGCGCGACGGGTAATACGTCTGGCACAGGTGATTTGAATGAAACGGTCATGTTACCGGTAGGGGGGAGCATCCATTATGTTCTGTCAGGCACGGTACAGAGCGATGCACAGAAACTGATCTCGAATGTCGCCACCATCAGTTCGCCTTCAAATACCGACCCTGCCCCAGAAAATAATCAAGCGGGTGATGCGGATGTGGTTGTGGTGCTGGCAACCAGCGGCAGAGGCTTGTTCGAAATGAGTGATCAGGTGGATCCGGAGACTTCTGTCAGATACTGGGCCGTTGACCTGGGAGACATCGATGGAGATGGTGATCTGGATGCCGTTACAGCAGGCGGATATGGCGATGACATTGAAGGAGAGTCCAACCTCCGCATCTGGATCAATGATGGCAGCGGCGTTTTCACCGAGGATCTCCAGTTAACACCACCGGAAACCATGTTCGATGCCAAACTGGCGGATTTCAACGGTGACGGAACCCTTGATATCTATGCCAATGGTTCTGAAAGTGAAGCAGTACACTATCTCTGGACGAATGACGGGACAGGCACGTTCACTCAACATGCCAGAACCGTATATGATTTTTATACAACTTTCACCGAAGTCGGCGACGTCAATAATGACGGATATGTAGATGTTGTGGCGGAGGATGAGTTTGTGAGCGTTCGTGTACTGTTGAACGATGGGCTTGGAAATTTTACTGAGTATGACGTCGTCTCCAACAGTACGGGTTTTGTTACTGATATCGAGCTGGGAGACTTCGATGCCGATGGCGATCTCGACATGGTGGTCACCAATCGTCCACTTTATAGTAACCCTGGCGAAACCCGGATTTTCACTAACGACGGTACAGGCGATTTCAGCATCTCACAAGAATTTTACGATAACGAACCGAATACAGCGGATGTTGGTGATGTCGATGGGGATGGGGATCTCGACATCGTGATTGGCACAAGATCGGATTCTCAAAATTTCGCTGTGTTGCTGTTGAACGACGGTGCAGGCAATTTTGACTATGGTGACATAATCCAACCGCAGTATAAAATTAACGATATCACTCTGGTCGATCTGGATGCCGATGGTGATCAGGACATCGTATTCTCCAAGTTGGGAAACAGCACTATTTCTCCCGCAGTTTCCAGAGGAAATGAGATATTCATCAATGACGGAACCGGTGCCTTTATACTAAGCACCGATATGGTTGGCTTAACAGGTGGAGCACACGCGGTTGGAGATCTGAATGGCGATGGCTCACTCGATGTTTTTATGCTTCAAGGCGGCTCCTCGAAGGAGGTCTGGTTCAATACCAATAAACTGCTGTTACCCTATTCCAATGATTTTGAAGATCCGGATGGTGGGTTGGACGGGGTACTGTTGACGTCCCCGGCTACAAGCGAAGTATTAGAAGTTTCTGGAAATCATAAACTGCAGTTTGATAACTCGGGCTATACCGGCCTGACCACGGCGTTATTAGATCTTTATGATCCACTTGTGGAGAGCTTCACATTTTCAGCGACGGTCAGGGCTGTGGGAGGGGTGAATCAGCTACAAAATGGTTTTCTCATTTTTGATTACCACAATGAAAATGACTTCAAGTATGCCGGTATGCTCCCGGGGCAGAATCAATGGATCGTCGGACATTACCAGGGTAACTGGGCCAATCGTGTGGCCCAGGTTGACTGGGATGATTCAGGCAGAGATATCAAAGCGAATCAGGATTACCACTTGCAAATCCAGGTGCTGGGTGATGAAGTCCGACTCTTTGTGGATGACGAGTTCATAACGAAGGGGAGTTTCTCAGGCAATCTGAATTCAGGAATGGTGGGTCTCGCCTCTTATCACGCAGTGACTTGTTTCGATAACCTGGAATTGGCTGAGGGAGGTTCCTATTTTCTGGATTACTATGAAGACTTTAATACCAGCTTTCCGGTTCAGTTTGAATTTAATAGTCCTGCCAATGTGCAGGTAGAACAGTCAGATGGCGCAGGTGAACTGCATATTGATACTACCGGTTCACAGGGACTCGGTTTGGCAGTCCATCCCCTGGATCAACCTCTTTCTTCCAATTGGAAGGTAGAGGCGGATTTGAAAGCCGTGAGTGGACCAAATCGCTGGCATGACGGGTTTATTATCTTTGATTACCAGAATGAAAATGATTTCAAATATGCCGGCATGTTCAACGGGCAGAATCAATGGGTGATTGGGCATTATCTAGGTGACTGGGGAAATCGACTGCTCACTATTGATGGTGATGATTCCGGTTTTCAGATTGATGCGGATACGTTCTACTATTTCGAAGTCGAGGCGATTGGAGATCTGGTTCGCTTCTCTGTCGATGGAGAACTCATTGGTGCTGTCGAATTCCCATCGGGTTTAAGTGGTGGGGCGATTGGACTCGCCGCGTATAACGCCGAAACAATGATTGATGAGTTCCGTTTTTATATGGAAGGGGAGGCTGGTTTAAGAAAGATTGTCCCCTACATGCAGGATTTTGAAGGTGAAGATTATGCTCATTTCACTTTCTATCATGCGGACAGTAACGACTTCAACTTCGAGGAAGGATTTGATGGTAAAGCGCTGATTTATAACAATACTTCCGGAAGCATATCCGACCGCTACGGATTTGCCGTGTTAGAGAATAGTCAGCAACTGCCGCATAATTTTGATTTCTCTGCGGAAATCGTGAGTGGTGGAGGGCTGATCTTCGACTGGAAGGACGAGACTAACTATAAATACGTCGATGTTGCCGGCCGACTTTGGGAGGTCAGGAACGAAGAGTTTCCCGGAACGTTGCTTAAAAACGGCGACATACCCGGCTTTGGAATTCAAGATGGAAAAGTGATTAACCTGCATTTGAGTGTACGCGGCGGTGTCATCGAAGTTTTTGTCGATCAGGTTAAATTTCTCGAGTACGAATTTGATGATCCACAACTGAATGACGGGGCATTAGGGGTGTTTGCACGCTACGATCATGGAGAATTTGATAATATCAAGATCAGCGAAGAAGCCGTACCACAAGGCGATTTTGACCCCTCATTTCGATTTGATATGGAGAGCTCGTTTGGTCCACCCTCTAACAGTTTTGAAACAACACCAAACGGGGACTGGGAATATGTGCATGATGAAGGCGCCTATTTCAATGCCAGTAACCGACTGCAGGTAGACAGCAGCACTGGGACTCCGTTAGCGACGGCGCTCATACGGCCATTAAATAATCTTCCGGAAACGTTCGAAATGATGGTGGAAATAACGGCCGTCGCGCAGCCGAACAGTTGGCAGGACGGGTTCATCATCTTCGATTACCATAGCCCGACCGACTTCAAATATGCCGGTATGCTGGCCGGTCAGAATCAGTGGGTTGTCGGCCATTACCAGAACGGCTTCACTGATCGCGAATTATCCGTCGACTGGGACGATATCGGGCGTTCGATCAATCCGGGCGAAGTTTATCTCGTCCACATCAAAATCGATGGTGGAGAGGTGGAGTTGCGGGTTGATACCGAGATCATTGGCACAGCCGCTTTCGGCGCCCCCGTCAATGCAGGTCAAATCGGGCTCGGCAACTACAACGGGAAAACCTTGTTTGATGATTTCCGCGTCGGGAAGAATGTTGCCCAGCTAGACGACATCGATTTCGATTACACTAATAATCTCAACAAGTATTATAACTCGTCCGATCGCCCCTTTTTCGAGGTGAATGACGAGTCAGTGCTCTACTACCAGTTGAATAACGTACTGAATATAAACGCCACCAGTCAGCATACGGTTGGGGCTTTCATTCTGCCGTCTGAAGGTCTGCCTGTCGATTACCATGTTGGTGTCGAATTTCTATCACGCTCCGACCCGCAACCTTTCCGAACCGGATTTATTATTTTCGACTACAAGCATGAAAATGATTTCAAGTTTGCCGGAGCGCTCGTGACACAGGATCGGTGGGTGATCGGACATTACCAGGGGCACTTTGGCAATCGCTTGGCTGACATCAATTGGGCCGATGAAGGTCGCGAAATCTACACGAACAAGTATTACGAACTTGACCTGAACGTAAGCGGGTCGGATGTAGAGCTTCTCGTGGATGGAGAATCGATTGCGAGTGTCACCTTCGATGAGCCGGTCAATGGAGGCGAGGTCGGATTTGGCGTGAAAGGTTCCTGGGACTACTTCCGCAATTTCGTATTCGATGTCACCACTCCGTCACCCGCCGCGATTGATGCCGCGTTTGGTAGCACCGAAGAGGAAAACCTGACAATTTAACACTCAACAGGTTGGCGTCAAATCAGTAACTCTCTCAACACCCGTCCATGCACGTCGGTTAGGCTGTGGTCGCGGCCTCCGTGGCGGAAGGTGAGGGTTTCGTGGTCGAGACCGAATTGGTGGAGGATGGTGGCGTGGATGTCGTGGATGTCCGTCGGGTTCTCTACGACGACGTTTCCGAAGTCGTCTGTTTCACCATAGGTCATGCCGGGGCGGAATCCGCCTCCTGCCATAAAGATGGAGTAACCATCGACGTGGTGATCGCGCCCGCAAGTCTCTGTTATTTTGGGAGTGTGCGGCGTGCGACCCATTTCTCCTGCCCAGAGGACGATCGTTTCGTCCAATAGCCCTCTTTGTTCCAGATCGATGATGAGCGCGGCGACAGATTGGTCTGTAATCAGGGAGTTTTTCTCGTGGTTTTGTTTAATGCGACCATGTTGGTCCCAGGGAGAGTTATTGGTATCGAAACTGGGGCAGGTGATTTCCACGAAGCGGACTCCCGCTTCTACCAGTCGACGGGCACGGAGTGCCTGGGTTGCATAGAACTGTTGGTACTCGTCAGGCGAATCGACGCCGTAAAGTTGTTGGATGTGAGCTGGTTCTTTTGAAATGTCGGCGATTTCCGGAATCGTGCTTTGCATGCGGAAGGCGGTCTCGTAGTTGGCAATCGCCCCTTCAATGGGATTGGCATTCGAGACTTCCCGTGCGAAGGATTGATCTTGTTCTGTTAACAGCGCCAGCTTTTTTCGCTGAAGTTCAAGGGAACCATTGGGAACAATGTTATCAACCGGTGTGCCTTTAGCGCGGATCATCGTGGCCTGATAGGAAGCGGGTAGAAAGGAACTGCCAAAGTTTTCGAGTCCCCCGTTCGGAACCCAGTCGTTGTTCAGGACGACGTACCCGGGCAGATTCCTGTTTTCGCTACCAAGGCCATAGGAAAGCCAGGAACCAATGCTCGGGGCCTTTCCAATAATGCGGCCAGTGTGGAGGAGCAGGTTTTGTTGGCCATGCAGAGGGAGCTCGCCGATCATGGAGCGGACAACGCAAAGTTTGTCTGCCACCTTGGCAATGTGTGGAAAAAGGTCACTAACCCATAAACCACTTTCACCCCGCTTCTGAAACTTCCAGGGAGACCCGAGCCAGACCCTGCTGGCGGCCGATTGGGATCGCTTAGAAACGGCGGATTCGCCAATCGCTTCTCCCTGATGCTCCGTTAGCTTGGGTTTGGGATCGAAAGTGTCGACATGGCTGGGGCCACCATCCATGAAAATGAAAATCACCCGCTTCGCACGGGGCGTGAACATCGGTGGCAGTGGTCGCAAGGGATTCAACGATTTCGCAGAGGGGTCGGCCCCATTCGCATGAGCATCACGGTGCAACATGCCATAACACGCCAATGCACCAAACCCGCAAGCCGATTGTCGCAGCCATGTTCGTCGATCCAGCATACGTCTCACTCTTTCCAAAATACCCGAACAGGATTCCTGGGGTGAGGACCGTCATCTGCGTGCCAGCGACCGCGAGCACTTTTCCAGCGCGCAATCGCACACGATCCTCAATGCATCAACGATATCAGATCTTTCGACTGAAGGCCAATCCGACTTGAACCAGTCCCCAAACTTTACAGCCTGTCTCGAACCTTTAGGTGCAAGAGCCAGGCAAAACAACACAGCCTGTCTCGAACCTTCAGGTGCAAGAGCCAGGCAAATCAACACAGCCTGTCTCGAACTTTT
>JAGQQC010000221.1 GCA_020426395.1 Planctomycetaceae bacterium | reverse complement strand
CTGCAGGTTCTCTCAGAGACCGGTTTGGTGGGGATCAGTTTGCTTGGTCTGGCGATGCTCTTTCCACTCTACTGGTGTTTGCGAGGATTGAAGTACGCAGAGAATCGACAGGAAGTCGTCTTGTTTGCAGCGTTACTGGGAAGTTTTGTAGCCAACTACTTGCATGCGATTGTTGATTTCGTCTGGTGGGTTCCCGCTTGTTTGACCATGTTGTTGATTCAAGCTGCCTGTGCCTGTCGTTTGTATCAAATTACACGTCGCCGGCACCTTTCCAAAGAGGCGACCGAACCAGCCGTGTATTTCCCGCGCGGAATTGTCTGGGGAATTGTGTCCCTGACGGCGATGATTAGTGGTTGGCTGGTTCAGGAGTCGCTGGGCATCTGGCAGGGAGAACAGCATTATCAGGCCTTCCAGCGGTTAGCACTCGTGAATGCGGAACCGGACGATTCAATGGGAGGAAAATCGGAATCGGTGGGAGCCAGCTATGCTCGTACCGGGAATGCCGAGAATGGTTTTTCTCCGGAGCAACGCAAAGCTTACGCGCAACAGCAACTTGTGGAGCAGGTAAACCTGTTGATTCAAGCTGCCAAGAAAAATCCGCACGATGCCGAACTTCAGTTCAAAGTAGCGGAAGGGTATCTCATTTACTTTGAGATCTTGCAATCGAACAGTGAAAACCCGATGAGTACTGGGCAAATTCGAGAGACAGTATTTGCTTCCAATTTCGAGACGACCGAAGAAATGCATGCCTGGTTGAAACGGGCTTTCGGAAACAACGTCCAGTTTCTATACGCCGCACATCAGCATAACAAACTGGCGGTCCAGTTGTGTCCACTTCTGGGGGATGCTTATCTCCAGTTGTCGCGACTCAGCTTTCTGGATGGTGCCGGACCAGAGTCGGTCGAACTTTGCCTCGCACAAGCAGAACTGGTTCGTCCCTATGATGCCGACGTCTTATTTGATCGAGGACGCTACGAGTGGACCCAGAGCCGTTACGAGGAAGCACTCGCTTACTGGAAACGTGCATTCCATCAGGAAGTCCGTACGCAGAAACGAATTATCCGGCTTGTGGCTGGCCCATTGGATCCCGAGAAGTTCATCAAGATATTTGAACCGGACTGGCCTGCTCTTCGCCGAGTCGTGCAGCAGTATCGCATTAATGGAGACGAAGCGGCGCTTAAACAGGTACTTCCGATGTACGCCGAACGGGCGATTCGGGAAGCTGGTCGCGAAGGAAATCCGGAACCGATCCGGGCCTGGATGCAGGCCGTCTCTGCGTATCAGGAACTGGGCCAACCTCAAAATGCCGAAAGCTGTCTTGTCGCGGCAATAAAACGATACCCGACGAACTATCAACTGCATGAAGCCTACGGAAAACTGCTATACAGTCAGGATCGCATGGAAGAGGCGGAGCAGGAATTGCGTTGGTGCCTCAATTACAAACCAGATGACCAGGGGTTGCGCCAGCGATACGAAATGGCCCAAAGCAAAAAACTAAAAAGCATGACCCGCATTCGCCTAACCTCGGGCCAGCAGATGATCGATTCCGAATAATAAATTATCGATCAGACCTGCACGGACGGGTTTGCTGGCATTTTCAGCTTTCCTATGATCTGGACTAGACGGTAACAGCATTTCTGCTGAAATGGGATAGAATATTAGCATCGTCGATTTTCGGATGGGTTTTTTCGAATCGACTATTCCCGATTTCCAGTAGAGGTATCGTCATGCGAATCGACTTTATTATCTGGTTGTCGATGCTGTTCCTGTACGGATCCTTTCATCTGCAGGCTCAGGAAATATCGTCCGGTGCGGCCACCGTTCAGAGTCAGCCATTTTCAGAACTTCTGCAGTTGCTTAAGGAACGAGAAGAAGCCCTCGCAACCATTCAGGTTTCAGTGGATCGAACCTGTTTTGAAGGGAAAGACCAGGCCGCGTATAACACAACCAGAAAAATAGAGGCTAATAAACTGCTGCGCTTCTTCGGCCAGCAAGCTCAACAAGGAACGCCGCGGCCAGCCAAATCGACTGTTCATCCACTGAACGGAATGTTTCATTTGGCGATGGATTTCGGGCAGGACAAGAAACGATATGACATCACCCCTACGGAGGGGAACAATTTCACTCGCTATTATGATGGCAATGTCTGGCAGACCGATCATGTTCAATCGCGTGGCCCCGATTATCCCCGACTGATGATTGATGAATTCATTCCGGAGACGGAGGTACTCCAATCGCTTGGGTATAGTGGTTCCTTTCTCAGCATGAATACATCGGGAATGTTTCCTTTACATGCGAGTCCACTTCCATTAAGTGAATATCTAGATGAACTGAATACGGCTGGCTTGGTGCTCAATGTCGAACGTGATCATTCTGATGGGAACGATCAGTTTGTCGTCGAATTCATCGAACCGACGCTCACACCCATTCCAGGTATCCGTCCTCAACCTCAAGAAACTAGTCGGCCTCTGATACACGCTGTACAGCAATTGAATAATGCCGAAGTTAAAGCACACCTACAACAGGCGGAAGAATATTTTTGTCATCAAGTCCGACTCCGTTTTCACCTTGAACAAGGGATGTCCCCACGCTTTGCGGAGGGGAAAGTGGTAGTGAAAGATAAGAGAGAGGGTCGCTGGAAAGAAGTCTTGCCGGAGCAGCATTGGCGTATTGAATGGCTGGATCAGCATCAAGTTGCGGAAAACATCTTGCTGCCGCGAATGACTCGTGTGACGACGGGAATGGGACTCCTGCGTTCCAAAGGCGAAGATTATGTTCGCAAGAATAATTCCACGACCAATAATAAGAGTGACGAATCCTTCGACTGGTCTCAGACGGAATTCGAGATGTTTGAAGAGTTGTGGGTTATCGAATATCGATTTTCTAATGTTGTCGTCAATGCTGAAATACCAGTGCCCCTCTTTCCGGAATCGTTCCCTGCTGGAACTGTCTATCAGGACAATCGGCATCCTCGACGTCTCTATCGATTGCGCGAAGCCGGTTCTCCGCTCTTTAATAACGTTTCTGATGTAGTCGAACGTGAACGAACTAGCGCAGAACGCGCGGTCACGACTGGCAAGAGCTCGAATGTACTACGATTACAACAAAGCGATGACCTGTCGTGGGGGGTAATTGGGGTGATTACCGCGGGGGGACTCATTCTCATGCTGGTCATATTGCTGGGTGTTTACTACGCCCGCAAACGAAATTCTCTAATAGAGTGAGTGGCAAGGTCAGCATAAACGAAGCCAGCAGCAAAAAAGCCTGCACATCAAGGCTGATGTGCAGGCTTTTGGTTTTGGCGTTTAAGCTAAGTGGCTTATACGTTTTCGGCGGTTGGGACGACGAAGCCTTCGCGGTATTCGCGAGTCAGCATCGGGTTGGCGGCATCGGCCAGTTCGCCTACGAATTCTTCCCCTTCAAGGGTCAGTTTAGGTCCGAGAGCGATTTGAGTCCCTTCGCCTTTGAGACCATTCATCGCCAGGTGCTCGGTGAAGCGGGCGATGGTGTCTTTATTTTCGTCAGTGGCTTCCAGTTTCTCCGCTGCTTCGGCAACAGTCATCTGTTCGCCGAGGAGGTAAGAGATATTACCGAGGTGACAGAGTGCGCTGGAGTAGTGACCTTCTTCAATGTCGGCGTTCAGGATGGTGTGATCCTGGGCACGTACGGCGTCGATGAAGTTCTGGAAGTGGTTTCCGCCAGCACTGAAGGTTTTGACGGTGTTTCCTTGCAGGTCGAACACGGTCGCGCTGTTGTAGCTCGGCTGAACGACATAACCTTCTTCACCGTAGTAGATCACGCCGATTTTGGCGTCCATATAGGCATCGGTTTCGAGACCACGAACTTCGAAGATGAGTTGCTTGTCACCGTAGTCATGGACGCTGACTTGGGTATTGGCGACATCGCCGGCATCTTCATAACCCAGACGACCCCCGTAGGAAATCACGGATTTACCGATTCCGGAAACTCCCAGACCCCAACGGGCAAGGTCCATCTGGTGAATCCCCTGGTTACCCAGGTCACCGTTACCGTAGAGGTATTGCCAGTGCCAATCGTAGTGCAGGTTTGGACGAGTCATCGGTACCAGCGGAGCCGGCCCAGTCCACAGGTCGTAATCGATATGAGAGGGAACTTCGTAGACCCCTTTTTCACCGATGGCTTTACGACGTTTGTAGCAGAGGCCGCGAGCTTTGCTAATGTTTCCGATTCCACCCTGGTGCATGAAGTCCATGACATCCAGAGTTCCCTGCATAGAGCGGGATTGAGTTCCTGTCTGCATAATTTTGTTGTATTTGCGAGCAGCCTGAACCATGCGGCGACCTTCGCTCACATTGTGGCTGACCGGTTTTTCAACATAGACATGTTTGCCAGCCTGCACAGCCCAGATTGCGGAGAGGGCATGCCAGTGGTTGGGAGTCGCGATGCTGACGATATCGATCGACTGATCTTCAAACGCTTTCCGCATGTCGGTGTACACAGCGGGGCGTTTTTGAGTTTTCTCAGCAATGTAGTCGGCTTTTTCGTTTAGAACTTTTTCATCGGGATCGACCAGAGCCACGATTTCAGTATCAGGTGAACCAATGAAGCCGTCGATATGAGAACGACCTCGGCCACGCACACCAACCACCACGACCGACAAAGTTTCGTTCGGTCCTTTTTGTTGTTTGTTGGCAGCCATCAGTGGCTGGGTTAGAGCGGAACTGGCTGCATAAGCTGCGGCCGTGGCGAACATCGAGTTTTCCAGAAACTCGCGACGTGATTGTTTCGTCATGATTAATCGTTCTCTACTGTGAAAAGGCCAAGGAATTGTTCCCGGAAACATTGTCGTAAAAAAGTGACGTGACAAAGCCTCCGACTGGCGAGTTGAGGTTTTAGATAAATTCTTGAATCTATTGGGCGAGTACAGTGTACACACTCGAACCGATCAAAATCAACAGATGTGTTCCGCCGAGAGGGGGAGAGAGGGTTCAAAATCAGCGTTTTCAGGCCAGATTCAGGCTTTTTTCGGCGATTCTGAAGAGGGGATTTCGACCGGTTTTTCGTGTTCTGACAGCTCCTCTCCCGCCTGTAGATTTGAGTCCGCTGAGATTTCCGATGGAAGAGGTGGATGGCCGGAAAAAGGAGAAAAGGTGATCGTCAACACGGAGAGAGACAGAACGACCATTGGAGTGATGAGATTTCCGATCTGTTCGGACCAGGCAGAGACGTTCATGATTAATTCGTCGAATTCCCGCCACCAGAGAATTTGAACCGCCGTTGCCACCAGCAGAAGCAAGCCGGATGATTGTGGGAACCGTTGTCGTTTTATGAGTAACACAATTGAACTGGAGAAGAGGAATAAAACAGTAATTGAGCAGGCCGCTTGCCAGCCCAGGAAAAGGCCGGACACAAACCCCATCCATAATAGATTGTGCAATGTTTTCTGAGCGGCGGGTTGGCTCGAAGTTACTTGAGTTGTGAGGAAGCCAATTAAGCCGGAGCCCAGCATTCCCACGAGTCCTCCTGCCAGCCCGGTGATGAGACCCGTCATCGAAATTGAAACAGATGAGGCAATTTCAAGTTGGATCGCATTGGCTGTGTCTGTTAAAAATGAAAGGTCGTGAGGAACAGGGTAGATCCACGGCATCCAAAGACTGAGCAATAAAGGAGCCACCATAGCAAAGGTGATGAATCGGCGAGGAACTTTTGCTTGGTCCCACTGCATCATTCCCATCGCGAGCAGCAATGTGAGCAGTATTGAATGCCATCCAAACCAGCTCGCGAGTTCACCCGCATGTCGTGACGACATGAGTCGAATCAAACCGCTCACACGAACTTCCGGTAAGCGGGGAAGATTGGCTCCCCCCGAAGCGAATTCCCACAGAAACAGCAACACGAAGATACCCGCGACGGTAGATTCGACCAATGGATAACGAATAGAGATGGGAGTTTTGCAGTCATAACATTTGCCGCGCAGCATCAGCCAACCGAAGATCGGAATGTTATGTTGCATGCGAATCGGCGTCAGACAATTCGGGCAACGCGATTTCGGTCTGGAAAGATTCAAACCTGCTGGCATGCGATAAATAACGACATTCAAAAAACTACCAATGGAAGCCCCAACCCAGAGGAAGAAGAGAACGGGGACTGCCGTGAGTAGCATTTTCATCCCCCACCCGGGTTCTTCCATTTGAACGTGCCGATGAAATCGCAGACGTTGAATGGGTTTGGGAGATTGGAGACCGTTTTGGCTTTCAGAGGAAGGCTCTTCCACCTGCTCGGGACGCGGGGCTTTTACGGGCGCACGAGATGTTTCTGTTTCCTGCCGGACAGATGCTTCTGTGGGTTCTGCTTCTTGAGCAAATCCGCATGTCATTGATAAGAAAAGGGAGACAATCCCGAGACAAACCGTCCACAAAGGTGACTGGCGTCTAAAGACGTTGCAGTCATCCGTTGGTAAATCTTGTCGGTTCGATTCGGAAGAGGAGTGCACGCGTTGGATCCGGATATGGCCACGAAGGATATGGATGAAGAGCGAGAGGATGTGAGAGATAGCCGGAATTACACCGGGCGTCCATTCTGGTGCAGCGGCAGGGGACATGCAAGTAGAAGCGATAGACGGGGAGTGAGCTTTGCAGGATTTTACTCGAAGCGGTCCTGAACCCCTTTGGACGGGGTTCAGTTACGTCTGATTGTCGATGACGAACCCTGGTTGAATGCTCAACGTTCAAAACGGCTTCGGCGATCTTGCCAGGGAATCGTTTGTTGTTGAACATGCCGGTTGAGAAATTTCACGATGTCCGATGAGAGCTGGTCATTTCGGCTGATTAATTGGGGACCACGATCACCGAACTTTGGGTAGACTTGCTTATAGAACATTTGTGTCTGACCCTCTTTCTGTTCCTTATTCCCCGTCAAATAAGTGAAAATCAAGTCGGAGGCTTCGACTCCTTTGGTATCGTTCTCGCCGGTCATTGTGCAGATGGCGACGTTGTAGACAGGATTTCGGAGTTGGAGCAGCGCACTTTTTCCCGAAATTCCAGGCAAGTTGACTTCGGGAGAAAGCAGGACCAGAGCTTTAACATCCTGACCTCGGGGAGTACGAGTGGCGAGACTGGGGCCATCTTTGTAAGGAACTTTTTTCCAGTCGCGAACGGTGAAACCCATTGCGACTGGCGCGAGTGATTCTGGAGCGATGATGGCCATTTTGGCCATATTCAAATTTTTCTGTTGATGTTCCTCGTAGAGGAATTCTTTCACCGCCTCCAGATCGTACCGCAGAATATCTGCGTAATCGACTGGTCGAAGTTCCTTAACAAGATTTCCGGCGTTTTCGGGAGGAGTACTTTCACCATGCTTGCGGGGATCCAATGTTAAGACTGCGTAACCTTTATTACGTAAGGTGGTCGCGAAGCCGTTTTGCCCTTCCCAATGTAACCGGTTTCCTCGATCACCCGGCAACAATACGACCACCGGTAGTTGCTGCCCCCCATTGGGATTTTCGAATCGGGTATTGTAATAGGT
>JAGQQC010000220.1 GCA_020426395.1 Planctomycetaceae bacterium | reverse complement strand
CAATGCTGCCTGTTGGCCCGACGACTTATTGAATCGGGGGTTCGATTCGTAACGATCAATACGTTCCTGACGGTCTTCGATGAAATCACCTGGGACATCCACGGTTCTAAACCTTTCACTTCTATCGAAGGGATGAAAAGTATTGTCGCTCCGATGTACGACCAGGCCTACAGTGCCTTGATCGAAGACTTGGCTCAACGTGGAATGCTGGACGACACGCTCGTCTGTAACGTTGCTGAATTTGGCCGAACTCCTAAAGTCAATCCGGCAGGAGGTCGTGATCACTGGCCACAATGTTTCACCTGCTATTTTGCTGGGGGAGGTGTCAAAGGGGGCCGAGTGATTGGTGCCAGTGACCCCATCGGGGCTGTTCCTGCGGAACGTCCAGTCGATCCACCACAAATTGCGGCCACGATTTTCCACAGTCTCGGTATCGATATTGAAACAGCCCTACCGGGTCCTGCAGGACGTCCTTTCCCAGCCGTTGATTCCGGCAAACATGAGATTCATGAATTATTTGCCTGATCTCAAACGATCAATTCGGGCTTACTTTCTTATACGCACCCTGGCTTAACGACATTAACGCTCAACGACAATTACAAGGGGAACGTCGAATGACTGTTCGACTCGTTCAATATAAATCGAATGGTGTTCCGAACCGCAGGAACTTCATCACGAAATTACTCCTCTGCCTCTTGGCATGCACCTGCTATGCGGCGCCACTACCTGCCGCTGAAACTGAGGGGATCACCGTCCTTCCGGACGCCATTCAATTACATGGTCAAGGTTCGCGGCATGCCTTTCTGGTTCAACAGAAATCGGACGAGGAGCTCAATGAACAGGTTCAGTCCGGTCTTGAATTCCAAATTGCGAATGAGCAAATCGCAAAAATTGTGGACGGTGAAATCATTTCCGTCGGCAATGGTGAAACGACCGTTCAAATAACGGCCCCGGCAACGGACAATCAACCCGCCCAGACAGTTGAACTCAAAGTGACCGTTACAGAGGCGGACCAGAAAGAACCGTGGATGTTCGAACGAGATGTGCAATCAGTTTTGACCAAAACGGGTTGTAATGGTGGTCCCTGTCATGGCGCGCTCGCTGGTAAAGGTGGATTTCGGCTCTCTCTGAGAGGTTATGATTCCACCACCGATTATTACAACATTGTCAAACAGGCTCGCGGACGGCGTGTGGAACTTTCCGATCCGGGTCGTAGCCTGTTTCTGGCCAAACCTTCGGGAGGCATTCCTCATAAAGGGGGCCTCCGGTTTAAGACGGACTCCCGCGAATATCAAATACTCTCCGAATGGGTCGCAGCCGGAGCGAACTATGATCCCGCTTCAGAAGCAACCATGGAGCGTCTCGAAATTCTGCCGGAACGGGTCACCCTGAAAAAAGGTTCGACACAGCAACTCCTGGTACGGGCTTATTATTCTGACGGCACAGTTGACGATGTCACCCATTGGGCAAAATTTGTTTCGGCAAACGATGCCGTCGCCCAGGTTGATGAGAATGGCCTGGTCACTGTTGTCGATGCGGGAGAAGGGGCAGTCACTGCTCTCTTCCGTTCACAGCCGGCCATCGCCAGGATTACATCCCCTTATGAAAACGAAGTCGCGGAAGAAGTTTATACAGAAGCCCCGCGGCAGAACTTCGTAGATGAGCTTGTGCTCAAGCAACTGCAACGATTGAACCTGCCTCCCTCTCCTCCGGCGAATGACGAAATTTTTCTACGCCGCGTTTACCTTGATACGATTGGTACATTACCGACCCAAATAGAAGTAGTTGGCTTTCTGAATGACCCGTCGCCGGATAAACGGGCGCGAGTGGTCGATTCACTTCTTTCCCGTCCCGAATTTGTCGACTACTGGACGTACAAATGGTCCGATATTCTCCTCTTGAACGGCACCAAGCTGCGTCCGCAGGCGTTAAAGACTTATTACAACTGGCTACGAGGACACGTTTCGAAAAATACCCCCTGGGACGAAATGGTCTACGAAATCATCACCGCTCAGGGAAGCAGCGTTGAAAATGGCGCCACCAACTTTTACGCCCTACATCAAGAACCGGAAGAGATGGCCGAGAATGCCTGTCAGGCATTCCTGGGTCTTTCGATTGGTTGCGCTAAGTGCCATAACCATCCGCTTGAAAAATGGACCAACGATCAATACTACGGCATGGCAAACCTGTTCGCTCGGGTACGTGCCAAAGGCTGGGGTGGCGAGGGACGAAATGGGGATGGTGTCCGCACGTTGTATGTCGCCACCAAAGGAGATCTGATTCAACCTCTGACAGGTGAACCTCAACCCCCGACCCCTCTTGATGGAGAGTCACTTGAATTTGATGACCCGGTTGACCGCCGGATTCACCTTGCCAATTGGCTAACAGCTTCTGAGAACCCTTACTTTGCCCGTTCCATTACGAACCGGGTTTGGGCTAACTTCATGGGGGTCGGACTGGTTGAACAAGTTGACGATATGCGGGTCACAAACCCGGCTAGTAATGAAGAACTTCTCTCTGCATTATCCGATCATCTCATCGCCAACGATTTCAATATAAAAGAATTAATGCGAGTCCTTCTGCAATCGGAAGCTTATCAGCGTAGCAGTGAACCGCTGCCGGGCAACGTGGATGAAAATAGATTCTATTCCCGGTATTACCCACGTCGTCTGATGGCAGAAGTATTACTGGACGCGATTACCCAAGTCACGAATGTGCCGGACAGTTTCAACGAAATCGAATTCCCGGGAGCGGACTTTGAGAAAACAAACGCCTACCCGGAGGGGACGCGGGCCATTCAGCTACATGACTCGGCCGTGAAATCTTATTTCCTCAAAACCTTCGGACGAAACCAGCGATTGATCACTTGCGAATGCGAACGATCCGACGAACCCACGATGGTGCAGGTATTACACCTCTCGAATGGTGAGACGATCAATAACAAATTGCACAGTGACAAAAGCAACATTCAAGAATTACTACAATCAGATCTCTCGAATGAAGAGATTATCGAACAGGCCTTTCTGAAAACACTCTCTCGGTATCCAACCGAAGAAGAGCAACAGAAGCTGGCAACTTATCTGGCCGAAGCAAGCGAGGGAGAACGACGTATCGCACTGGAAGACTTGTATTGGAGCCTGATGACCAGTCGAGAGTTCCTGTTCAACCATTAAAATATTCATACACAAATCGAGATAAACACGGACATCAAACCTCCGTTTACAGGTATTCAAATCATGCCTAAGTTCCTATTTTGCCTCGCAACCTTCTTCTTGGCATTGCCGCTTAACCTTCTAGCTGAAGAGAAGACTTCAGTTGCCGAAATCGATTATCAAAAGCAGGTCGCTCCGATCCTGCAGAAGTACTGCGTCGGCTGTCATAACGCCCAGGACCGGGAAGGGGAACTCGACCTACAGACTTTTGCCGCGATCGAGAAAGGGGGCGATTCCGGTCCAGCGATCATCTCGGGCAAAGGAAGTGAATCCCTGCTCATCCAGGTGTTGACCGGGGAAGCGGATTCCGTCATGCCTCCCGAAGATAATGAGGCCCCCTCGGAAAAAGAAATTGCCCTGTTAAAAGCCTGGATTGACTCCGGAGCGAAAGGACCAGCAGCAGGAAGTGAAACGATTACATTGAATGTTCCCGAGATTCAACCCCAACACAGTTACCAAGAGCCGATTACTTCGATGGATTGGTCGGACGATGGGAAATGGGTGGCCGTCGCCTCTTTCAAACATGTAGACATTCTCGATGCCAGGAACTTAAAACCTGTACGAAGTTTGTCTCAGTTTCCGGGAAAAGTGAACTCGGTTTCGTTCTCGAAAGATAGCCGGCATCTCGTAACCGGTTCGGGAATTACCGGGCTTCAAGGAGAAGCTGCGATTTGGGAGGTGGAAACCGGTAAACAAATTAAAAAGTTCATCGGTCATCAGGATATTGTTTACACCGCCCGCTTGAATCCAGCGGGCACCCTGGTCGCCACCGGAAGTTATGATCGGAATGTCATTCTGTGGGATGTCGAATCCGGAGAACAAGTTCGAGAACTGGCGGGCCATAACGACGCGATTTATGACCTCGAATTCAGCCCGGATGGGACCCTGCTTGTCACCGCCAGTGGCGATACCACAGCAAAAGTATGGGATGTCGCGACCGGAGAACGGTTTGATACGTTAGGCCAGCCGCTCAAAGAAGTTTACTCGGCCCTGTTCAGCCCGGATGGCAAAACCGTCCTTGCCGCAGGAGTCGATAACCGGATTCGAGTCTGGGAATTAAAATCGACCGACCGTGTTGCCATTAATCCGTTGTTGTATGCCCAGTATGCTCACCTGGGACCGATCCTATCACTCGCCTACTCTCCGGACCAATCTTCGCTGGTGACGATCAGCGAAGACCTCTCGATCAAACAATGGAACGCGAAAACCGTGCAACAGGTGCATGTGTTTGAAAAACAACCGGCCCTGTGCACAACACTCACCATTTCACCGGACAGTAAAACATTCCTGGTTGGCCGGATTGATGGTACGTTCCAACAATATTCACTGCTGCCCAGCACGACTTCGGTTGAGGAAGTTGCCGGTATGGGATCAAAAACTCCCATCTACCGGGAAGTGGATGACATGCAGACGGTAGCGGAATCAGAACCGAATAATCTTCCCGAAAACGCCACAGGTATTGAGCTCCCTGCCAAAATCAACGGCACGATTTTCCACGAAGAGGAAAAAGCCGGAACTGATTTCGATTTATATCGCTTCACGGCGAAAAAAGGAGAACAGTGGATCGCCGAAATCAAAGCCGCCCGGGATAAATCTCCACTCGATTCCAAAGTCGAAGTCCTCGATAGTGAAGGTAACCAAATCTTGCGGGCTCAATTGAAAGCCGTTCGTGATTCCTATTTCACTTTCCGAGGAAAAGACTCCTTTACCAGCAATGATTTTCGAATTCACAACTGGCAAGAGATGGAACTGGACGAATACCTGTATTGCAACGGAGAAATCGTCAAACTGTGGTTATACCCACGCGGGCCCGACTCAGGTTTTCGCGTTTACCCGGGTGAAGGCAACCGGTACGGTTACTTTGACACGACCCCTTTAGCGCATGCATTGCAGGAACCCTGCTATATTGTCGAACCCTATCCTGCCGACGCCAATGTTGTGGCGAATGGTTTACCGATCTTCAAACTGTATTATGAGAATGACGATGAAAGTCTGCGGAAGTGGGGCGCCGATTCCAAATTGACATTCACTGCACCTGCGGATGGAGAATACCTCGTTAAAGTAAGCGATGTTCGCGGTTTTCAGGGGAGTGATTTCAAATACGAGTTGACCGTTCGCCAACCCAAACCTGATTTCACCGTCACATTGCATGGAGCCAATCCAAAACTGAAACGAGGCGCCGGTCGAGAAATTCGTTTCACCGTCGAACGCCACGATAATTTTGAAGGCCCGATTGAAATCAAGATGACTGATCTTCCTCCCGGGATGATTACATCCAGTCCAATCCTCTTGCAGGAAGGGCAAATTGAAGCCTTCGGCACGATCTACGCCCCCGCAGATGTCGCCGCGCTCACGGAAGAGAATGCGAAGCAGGCCAAAGTGACTGCCACCGCGATCATCAATAATCAGGAAGTGACCCACGAAGTGAATTCTCTGGGGGAAATCAAACTGGAAGAGGGCCAACCCCAAGTCACGATCGAAATCCTGCCGCATCAGGGAGAGCTGGTGAAAAACCCGGAAGATGGAATCCAGGAACTCACGATACATCCAGGGGAAACGGTCTCTGCCCTGATTCGAATTCAGCGGAATGGATTCGATAATCGTGTGGAATTCGGGAAAGAAGATAGCGGCCGTAACCTTCCCTATGGTGTCATCGTGGATAATATCGGCTTGAACGGGCTGATGATTCCAGAAGGCCAGAACGAACAAATCTTCTTTCTGACCGCATCAAAATGGTTACCCGAGCAGACACGCCTGTTCCACCTCAAAGCGAACCCGGAGGACGGTTTAACGACCTTGCCGATCCGGTTAAAAGTGGTCCGCGAGAATCAAGTTGCGCAAACGGAATAGCCTATCGCTCTAAGACCACTATTCCCGCACATCGGCTAACAGGGAAATGCTGATTGCTTCCTCACGGCGAAGCAGCACCTGTTCGCGATTCCAGGGGTAACCGTGCCGCTTCGCTTCCAGTACGTAAACTTCCCGCGTCGTAGATGAATCGCGCAGGTCATGCACATCGGCCTGTTTCAGAACCAGGTAATGGTCGTCATAGGCCATAAGCTTCCCGATGTAAACATATTCGCTCCGGACATCAATCACGACTTCCTGCTTGAGCAGGGTCTCCAGCAAATTGGGGGTTTCGGACATCGCTCGTCAATCTCTTCAGTGCTTTCACCAAGAAACAATTGTGTAGGTTCTGTCTAAGAATACGGCCCCAGTGCCGCGATCACCAGCGCAAATCGTCCCGATGGACGGAGACTTCATGCAAGAAGTTGCACTAAATCCCTGCAAGTGACTGCAGAAATTCTTTAATTGAAGTTTCGAAAAATCAAATAATTCCAGAAATGAGTTCAAATTGTTCCGATTATAACGCCGATTTCATAGACAGTGCCTGACTGTTCGGCAAGGTGGGGCTTGGTTTTTCGTTACTGATATCAATTAGTTGATTTGGATCCCAATGAGCCTGACGAACTGTTTCTGCGCAATTGCTTCGTATCTTTGCCCCCGTCGTCCTCAACGCTTTTCAAGCTTCTTCTTTAAGGGGTGGATAAGCGTCTGCAGTCTGCTTTGCCTGACTCTCTCCAGCAGGGCCGTATTTTCTGCACCTCCTCAAAGTGATGTCCATCACCAGATTGAATCACTGCAATCGCAAATTGATCAACTGAAACTACAATACGGGCAGGCCCCTGCGTCATTGGACAATCCGATCCAGCAAACGAGTGGACAACTCAACTATACCCCGCTTTCAACTGAGGCTGTCTTCCCACCCTGCCCTCCTGCATTCAGCCCTCCAGAAAAGCCGAAATATCCCATCGTCAAGTTAACGGGCTTCTTCCAAGCCGATGCAGGATGGATTCATCAAACTGATGCCAATAAAGCGATTGTCGGCGACATCCAGGATGGAGCCGATTTCCGCCGCGCACGACTCGCTGCTGTTGGTGATGTATGGGAAAATGTCGGATACAGCCTCGAAATGGACTTTGCCTTTGGTGGACGTCCCAGCTTTATGGATGTCTGGTTTGAGGTCAAAGATGAAGAAGCGGGAAATTTTCGATTCGGTCAATTTCGGCATCCGTTTGGAATGGATGGCCTAACCAGTGTTAAGGAACTCACCTTTCTGGAACGGGGACTTCCCTTCAGCTTCCTGCCGTTTCGTCAAATTGGCATGATGTATTATGGCCACAATGAAGATGAAGATATGACTTGGGCGATCTCCGGGTTTCGTTTCCCAACCGACCCGTTCGGAGGCAACATTGGCGACAGTGGCGGTTACGGTGGTGCGATGCGTGTCACTGGACTGGTAGTTGACAATGGGGACGAA
>JAGQQC010000021.1 GCA_020426395.1 Planctomycetaceae bacterium | reverse complement strand
GTTCCCGAGTTAATGGATATCAGCGATGAACCAAAACATGTTCTCGATATGTACGGAACGGAAGGAGCGGATGGTTCTTTCGCATACAATTGTTTATTGGCCCGGCGATTGGCAGAACGGGGCGTTCGGTTTATACAGCTCTATCATCGAGGATGGGATCATCACAACGACCTTACCAAATTCATGAAGGTTTGTTCCGGATTAACTGATCAGCCGACAGCAGCTTTGATTCAGGATTTGAAACAACGGGACATGTTGAAAGATACACTGATCGTCTGGACTGGTGAATTTGGCCGAACGCCCATGGCTCAATCCAATAAAGGAGACAGCGCGGGACGAGATCATCACATGCGTTCCTTCAGCTTGTTTCTTTGTGGTGGAGGGGTACGTGGTGGACAAACCTTCGGTGCAACTGATGAGTTGGGATATCACGCGGCGGAGAATCCGGTTCATGTGAATGATTTACATGCCACACTGCTGCATCAACTTGGTCTCGACCACAAAAAATTGACTTATTTTTACCAGGGGCGAAAATTCCGTTTGACTGATATCGCCGGTGAAGTAGTGCATGACATTCTGGTTTAACGGATCGAGTTGGATTGTCTATCTATTCAATCTCGTCGTTGTAGGGGAACCTTGGTTTTGTTTTGGTTTTCTACTCTCCCATCCGATACTTCCCGCTATACTGTGAACATCTCCTGACACATCCAGCGGGTCTCATCGGCAGGTGACAAATCTTCAGAATGGGTAAATAATTTATTCCGTGTCTGGCTGTATCCCGATAAAGGCATTCCGAGTGACTAACCGATTATGTTTGTCGTTCGCTCTGATTGCCTTCCAGTAAACTGATCTCTCCATGACCCAGAAAACTCCTGACGAGAATAAACAGCGAAAGTCTGAAAAGAAGACTGAAACCAGACCGGCTGCTGGATCCAAACCTGCGGACTCTTCCAAGAAGATGTTCAGCAAGTATGAAATCCAGAAGAAGCTGGGATCAGGTGGAATGGGGTCGGTCTACCTGGCGAAGGACATCGAATTGGGGCGACCAGTCGCTCTCAAAATCCTACCGAAAGATAAAGCCGACAATCCCACGTTGCTCAAACGATTCAAGTCAGAAGCCCAGGCGGCAGCGAACTTAAAGCATGACAATATCGTCATGGTCTACGGAGCTGGAGAGCACGAGGGTTATTATTACATGGTGATGGAGTACGTCGAAGGAGTTGACGTTCATCGCCTGATTTCGAAAAAAGACAAGCTCAGCGTGAAGCGGTCGATCGAAATCATCAAACAGGTGGCCGCTGCACTCGACCATATTGGCAGCAAAGGGATTGTTCATCGTGACATCAAACCCTCAAATCTGTTTATTCAACGGGACGGTACGGTCAAATTGGGCGACCTGGGACTGGCAAGATCACTCGAAGATTCCGATGAAGCGGGGGTCACACGAGCCGGCACAACGGTCGGAACGGTCGATTACATATCTCCTGAGCAAGCGCGCAACAGTAAAGCGGCCGACATTCGCAGTGATATCTATTCACTGGGCTGCACCTGGTATCATATGTTGACCGGCCTCCCTCCCTATCCTGAAGGAAGCTTGACGAATAAGCTGCACGCACACGCCGTGAAGCCACCACCTAATCCCCAGGTACTGAATGAAGCCGTTCCAGATGGTGTTGTAGCCATTATGCACCGGATGATGGCGAAACGACCGGAGGACCGTTATCAGACTCCCGAGGAGTTGATTCAGGATCTGGAAAGGTCCGTGCTGACGCAGGAGGACATCGCCAACACGGTTCTCGCCTCGTTGCAGGATGAAGAAGATTTCATTGATACCGAAGCCAAAACTCCCCCCCCTCTTACAGTGACTCCTGTTCCTCCAACCAGATTGCCTTCGACTGAAAAACCTCCAACTGCTAAGCCCCCGACTGCGAAAAATGCATCCGCAACTTCTACACCAACACCAGGTCCGATGACTGTTCCTGCGAATTCCTCAATTCGCAAAATTGCTATTCCTCAGAGAGTGGATGGTTCAACCGACTGGCACTCTGGCGATACATTCAAGATGCAGGTCGATCCCCTCAAACTGGTATTGATGGGGGGAGGGAGTCTGTTGATTTTGGCTGGAATTATCTACGGAGGGATCTTGCTGTTTGAGAAACTGGGGTTTACTGGGCCGGAAGAAGAAGAGGTACCTGCCCCAACAGTCAATCAGATACAAATAGAGGAAGGCGAAACTGAAACCGAGAAAGAGCAACAACCCAAGTCGAGCGAAAGTCAGGAAGAAAAACTAAATGCCGTCACCGTTCAGACGACAGCGGAACAAGAAACGAAAGGGACATTGTCCCAAGAACTGTTCCCTCAGCTTGATGAAAACCAGCGGGCACATCTTCAGAATTATGCTTGGTTAAGCAATTTAATTGTTCCGGAAAAGATCTCCGAGAAAGAGACGATTTCCGTTCAAAGTTACGCAGGTCGGAGACCTCCACGTGGAACCTATGAGACGCTTGAACTAGCCTGGGAGAATCTGTCTGAGAAAGGAGGCTTCATCAAGATAGCAGGCGATCAACCCTTATCATTGACAGCTCTTCAACTTAAATCCGGGCAGCGCGTGATTTTGCAGGGAGTAACCAATCGAGATGGGTCGCGCCCCCTGATTATGGTGGAACCAACAGATGCGAACTCACTGATTCGCTTGGTTAACGGAACACTAATTGTTGAAAACCTCGATTTCTTTATTCTGCCTCCCCGCAGGTCGACCTCGCCAATCAAACCGCTCTTCTTGTTGGATGGTGGAGAACTCTGCTTGAGAAATGTCACTCTTTCCGCCATTCACCCGGCCCCTTTTACAGCAATTAAAATGGTGGTGCCCGACGAAGGACAGAACCATGCTGTTACTGAAAACACCGTTGTTCGTGGGGCAGGACTCACAGTGATTGATGGCATAGGAGAGTCCGACGAATTGATTGCGGTAAACAGTTTGTTTTGTAACAGGTCTGCGCCGCTGTTTACGCTGCAGAAAGCCGATGGAACTGGTTCATCAGGTGGGCCCACGCCTCCACTCAATCTTCAGCTTTTTTCGTGTACTTTGGGTTCTGGCAGAGATTGTTTATCGATTCCAGCAGATATTAATTATGCGTTTCGGATTTATTCATTCAAGAACCTGTTTGCTTCGCTGGAATCGGGGCAAAACATGATTCGCTCTTTCAGTCCGATCAGCTTGCAGAAAGCGGGAGGAGAAACTCCCGAGAATTCGCTCAAGATGCAATGGCAAGAGCAAGGTTCCTTTTTTTCAGGCTGGTCGAAATTAATTGGATATGAAAACGAGGTAGCGCCTTCCGTGGAAACGGTTCAGGACTGGAACCAGTTCTGGGGGCAACAACTCTCAGAGAATCAGGTTCGATACGATGTCTGGGGAAGTTTAGCTGCGGAGCAGTTAAAACCGTTGAGCCAATTTGATGCATCCGGTTTACTCGGGAGCGTTAGTCAACCCCCTGGAACCAATCTGGCGAATCTTGCGGCTCCAGATCGGGAACGATTATTCGCTAACTATGAAACGACACTCTTAAGTCGATTCGCGATGCAGCTTCCTCTAGAAACGGAAGGGGCTCAAGTTGAAGAATTCAAGGTTCCCGATGATCGCGATAAATTTATGAAGCGGCTTCAATCTGATGAGTGGGCTGATAACACTCATTTTGTCTTGAAGGGAACCCGGAATGCAGATGACATCATCGATTTACCTTGGGAGCCTGCTTATCTAGCCGGAAAAAATTTCACCATCGAATTCAAACCTGCTAAATCGGGACAGGTGGCCTTGGTTCGTCCTATGGGAACGCAAGCCGATAAAGCATTGATCACGGTCGAGAACGCAAATGTACGTTTCCTTAACCTGGCTTTTGATGTGCGCACTAGCAGAAGTGGAACATTACCTCATTCCGTATTAGAAGTAATTGACGGAAGTTTTCTGTTTGAGCATTGTCTTCTGCAATCAACCTTTCAAGAGCAAACAGAAAAAGAGGACAGTGCGATCGAATCGTTGATTCGGTGGAAGGAGTCGGAAACCGTAGAAAAGCAAACTTATACTGGCCGGATTATCGATTCGTTCTTTTGTAGCTTTCCTCCCTCCGTACATTCGACCGTGGAGCAATCTCGGTTGCAAATATTGAACAGCTGCCTGATTTCCGGAAGTAATATTGTGCGGCAGGAGTTTCTTCCGGTGCACACCGTTCCGGTTGCTGAAAATTTCTGGACCAGCAGCACCCTTTCCTGTTGGGAGGATTTTCTGGAACTGACTGACCATCGTGATCAGCCCCTCGATTCTAACTCGGTTGAACTGGAGCTGTTTCACCTGTTTTTAGGACCAGCATTTCTGAACCGGGATAAAACTCCGGAGGTTGTTCATCTGACGGGAGCCTCCCTCGAACGCCCATTCATGACAGTCACTGTTGAGGAAGCAGGTTTGCACGATTCCATTCGGTCAGTGATAACGCATCAACCGCTGGAAGCGGATCCTGCGACCGTTTCATCAGAAGACAACACAGCATCGGTCACTGGTTTCAATAATCCTTTCGCAACTCGAACGGATGTTGTCAAAGTTTTGTCGCTCAAAACTCCACTGCCAGATAA
Source organism: Planctomycetaceae bacterium (assembly GCA_020426395.1). GTDB lineage: Bacteria > Planctomycetota > Planctomycetia > Planctomycetales > Planctomycetaceae > Polystyrenella. The sequence continues at coordinate 15,051 of JAGQQC010000021.1, read as the reverse complement.
GCTTTCACGATATGTCTCTCCGCTCTATTATGAGATTGATCCGAACATCGTCGGTCAAAGTACCGATGGTGGTCCTGCTTATGGAGCCGATTTGGCTCGGCTCCCTTCTTTAGCAGGAGGGAAACGGAGTGCGTATACGAAAGGCTCGAATAATAAATCGGGCAATCTGACTGCACCCACCGGTTCCCGCAAGATTGAATTCTAGATCTTGAAGTGTAGCGGCAGAGAATCAAGCGAGCGTTTGGCTTTCAACGGAGCGATGTTCTTCGTCCTTACGAGGCCAATGCATGATAAATTTGCAGCCCAGGCCGGGGCGGCTTTCAACGGTGATTTCCCCACCATGCTCATGCAGAATCTTTTGACTCACGGCCAGTCCCAAGCCGGTACCCCGTGAACCCTTGGTTGACTCGAACATATTGAATATTTTTTCGAGTCGTTCAGCCGGGATACCAGGGCCGTTATCTTCGATTGAAATAGCCACACGATCCCGCTCAGCATCGTAGGAAGTGCCAATCACGACTTTGCCATTGGGTTCCTCTTTTTCCTGGATTGCATCGATGGCATTACTGACGATATTCAATAAAGCACGATGAATTCCTTCATCATCAAACCAAGCGTTGTCTGCATCGGTTTGCAGTTCCAGAGAGAGCTGGACTCCCGCTTCCTCTGCTTTTCCTCTCATTAATTCTTCAACGTCTTGGGCAACCTTGTTGATGCTCCCTTCCATATAATTGGGCAAACGATCTTTGCTGAAAGTCAGCATGTCCATGACCAGATTGAAAATTCGGTCCTGATTCTTCTCAACGATATTCCATCCCTTTCGAACGTCGTCGAGACTTTCGTTATTCAGCCCCAAGTTTACCAGGTAACTTCCTCCTCGAATTCCCTGCATAATGTTCTTGATATGATGGCTGAGCATCGCGATGGTTTGTCCCATCGCCGCCAGTCGTTCTGCTTTAAGAAGTGCGTTTTGGTAACGATAATTTTCGATAGCTAACGCTGCCTGACCACCAATCGCGATTAGTAGTCGTAATTTGTCATCCGAAAAGTGACTGCCTTCTTGTGAGCGATATAAAAGTTCTTCAGAAGTCATTGTGGTATCGACATAGACTACTCCCAGTAATTCATCACGTCCTTGCAAAGGGACACACATCGCCTCTCGAACACCGGCCTGAAAAATAGACTGGCCATGATCGAATCGTTGGTCGGTTTGAGCATCCGTAGTGCGTACACCCTGCCGCTTTTTAAGGACGTAATCGACAATACTCATCGATACAGGCATGCGTTCAGATTGACCAGTCCGATCAGTAAAAACGCGAGGGGCAATTTTACCGCTCTCTGGTGTAAACAGCAGCACGCATCCTCGATCCGCTCCAACCACTTCCGTAGTGAGATAGAGAATGCGGTCGAGTAGTTGGTCAGGTGAGAGAGTCGGGCGAACGACTTCTTCTGAGATTCGATACAAGGTGGTCAACTGCGCCACCATTTCGGCTTGCTCGGCGATGCTCTGAGCTGGGTTGACTCCCGTGAAAGCGGCTACCGTTCGGTCGCTCACTTCTCCGACGATGCGGGTTCGTTCTCCTGGAGACGACTGACGAACGAGTGAGATTCGAGAAGCCGCGATTTCCTGTGAGGAAGCGTACTCTTCACAATTAAAGAGGAGTGCCGTTTCGCCGAGCTGAATGCGGTCTCCATTATTCAGGCGATGTTCTGAGACAGCGCGACCGTTGACTAACGTACCATTCGAACTGTTTCTGTCAGTCAGCAGAAAAGTTCCATTCTTGTTTTGGATGGTGGCGTGTGTGCGCGAGACCAGATTATCGTTGAGCCGAATTTGGCAACTGGCTCCTCGGCCAATTTTATAGAGCTCCTCTTTCAGCTCGAAACGATCTCCGTGGTTTTTGCCTTCGATGACCAATATGTTTGCCTGGGTCACGATGACGACCTTTATCTGATGTGAATAGAAATCGGATGGGGCACTTTTCTAAACGTGGCTTGAAAAGCGGACGTCCCTCGGTTCTGTTCGAACGGACCTCCGAACAGGATCACCGTGGCTCAGAAGCTTATAACTCAAGTTGATGTAACACGATAGAGAATCTTGGGACAACCTCCAGTGTACGACATTCGTCGAGTCTTGGGAATTCGTGGCGTAAGAAATCCGGCCTGAATAAAGGCAGGTTCTTCGTTTTATCGAGGAGTGTGGGTATGGGAACTATTCGGGCTGGTACCGAGTCGTCCGGCATGACAGAATGGAGAACCGGTTTATTTTGTTTACCAGCTTCTGAATACAGGAAAATGACGCATGCTTCAGCGAAAACTCAACGGACTTATGATCGGAATGTCATTGGTGTGGTTGTCGGGAGGCGTTATCTCTCAAGCGGCGGAACCTTCGCCCGAGCAAATCTCGGCTCGCGAGCAGGCCTTCTCGGAGATGTTGACGAACTCTGTATTAGTGGGACAATTCAGTATTGATGGTCAGGATGTCAAGGAGCCGCGCGAAGAACGATATGAAATCGAAAGCGTTAAAAAGTATCAGGGGGATTTGTGGACGTTCACGGCCCGTATTAAATACGGCAAAAACGATTTGAAGATCCCGATGAATTTGAAAGTCGTCTGGGCTGAAGATACACCGATGGTCAGTCTGACGGATGTCACCGTTCCACCATTGGGAACCTTTACTGCACGAGTCTTTTTTTTCGACAATCGTTATGCTGGAACCTGGCAGCATGGCGATGTGGGGGGCCACATGTGGGGACGGATTGAACACGAAACCTCTGCTGAGGTCGAACAGAAATAAGATAGTTTTAGACAACCCACTTTATCCCTACGGGAGCATCCGTAAGTTATTCCGGTTTTCAATGCATGTAAGGCGCTTGTAAATAATGATTATGAAAAGCAAACTGAATATTTTCGTTTTGTTCTGCTGTCTGGCTATATTGTCTCCTCTTTCTAAGGAGAGTGTACAAGCGGCGGATGGTCCTGTTCCGATCCAAAAAACGGAGATTCCGACGGCGGAGAATCATACGCAACCCATACGCTATTACGCGCCAGAACAGGCGAAGGAGAACCCCGTTCCACTTCTGGTTTTTCTGCATAGCTGGTCGGGGAATTATTCTCAGGCGAATACAGAATGGTTTGAAGAGGCTCGTGATCGAGATTGGGCGATCGTGCATCCCAATTTTCAGGGACCGAATTTTCAACCGACCGCGTGTGGTTCCGAATTGGCGCAGCAGGAAATTCTGGATTCGATTGATTTCATGACGAAAAACTATCAAATTGATCCGACCAGAATTTACCTGGCGGGAACTTCCGGCGGAGGTCACATGTCGATGCTCATGGCGGCGAAACATCCCGAGCGGTTTAGCGCTGTTTCAGCATGGGTCGGTATTTCTGATCTGAACGCCTGGTATGCGTTCCATACAAAAAATGGCGAGCCTAAAGGTTACGCGCTCAATGTAAAAGCGAGTTGTGGTGGTCAACCGGGAGAGTCGGACGAAATTGACGCCGAATATCGGGCTCGGTCTCCCCTGTTTCATTTGTCTAACACTGGCGATTTAGCGGTCGATATTGCCGCCGGGATTCATGATGGCCATACCGGTTCCGTTCCCGTCAGCCATTCTTTGAATGCGTTTAATATCATTGCACAGGCTCATGACAGCCCAATCATTCCAGAAGACTTGATCGAAACGATCGTGGCGACTGAAACTGTTCCAGATGGAGTCCCTGCTCTTGATTCTGTCAGCGAAATTGAAGAGAGCTATCCGCGAAAAGTGCACTTACGACGAACGGCGGGTCCCTCAAGAGTGACGATTTTCGAGGGAGGACACGAAGGGTTAGTCTCCCCTGCCCTGGAGTGGCTGTCAAAACATCGCCGCGAAACGAAGGCTGCTGAAAACTGAGATCATACTAGAAGTGGTCCTAAAACCCTCTGATGGGTCACATTCTCCCTTGTTTTACAGGCTGAAGAACAGCCACAACCGGGTTTTAGGATGGGTTCTAGCCTCAAATCGTTGGGTTTCTTAATCCGAATACCCGAGTCAGCACCAATACCGCAACGGCCAGGAAGACCATCATTAAGGAGACGGCGACCGCATCGTTCAGATCACCGATGCTGAGTTCGAGAAAAACAGACACGGACATGACTTCCGTTTTGTTTCGTGTGGTTCCTGCAAAGACGAGCAGAGGTCCAAACTCGCCCAAGGCTCGAGCCCAGGCGAGTGTGCCTGCGGTCAGGATGCCATGCCAGGCTTGGGGTAAACAGACCCGGCTGAAAGCCTGACGTTCATTACAGCCCAAAGTTAAAGCGACTTTTTCCAACCGAGGGTCGATTTGATCAAAGGTCGCCCTCATCATCTGGATGGAAAATGCGGCGGCGACGGTAAACTGGGCCAGCACCACTCCAGGAATCTGAAAAACGAAAAACGAGGCGAATTCTTTGAATGGTTGAAACTGGAATAGTACCAGCAGACTGATCCCCAAAACTAGCGGTGGTAAAACAATGGGGACATACAAAATGGCATCCAGAATTGTTTTGCCGTAAAAATTGTATCTAGAAAACAGATACCCAATGGGGATTGCTACCAGGACCGACAAAATGGCGCTCATCAGGCAGGAAATTAATGTCAATTTGATGGAGTAACGAATCTCTTCTTCCTGGAGGAGCGAAAGCATTGAGAGTAGAGGGCGACCGATCGGTTTCAGCCAGCCAGGCCAGTTCTGAACAAGTTGATTGGCATCGGCACTCCGCGAAAGATACCCAATATCACCGAATAACATACTGACCAGAAACCCGATATAGAACAGACTTATTCCGCCAATAATGATGTAGAAAACGGTATCTGACCCGACCTTGTGTTTCGGTTTGGCACTGGAACGGGGATGGTTCGAACTATCGGAAGACATCGGTACTAAGGGGTTTCGATTTCAGAGATGTGGAGGAACAATGTAGAAGAGATTCTTGTTCCAGTGGGTGCTTGTACTCGGTGTGGTTCAAGTGAAATTATTGTTTCTCGCCGGTATTGTTCAGGAGCCAGTGGAACCCGGCTGTTTCAAACGCCTGTTGTGAATTGGCGACTGCTTTGTATAAACGTCGGGCAAGATATTTCTTGTTACTCGATTTGGCGATACTGAAAGGTTGTGTTGCTTTCGATTCGGGAAGATCGAGAGGAATAACTTCGATTTTATCTATTTCCGCTTTGGTGTCCGTTCGATAAGCGAGAACGGCATCCACCGAACCACTTAAAACGAGAGGGACAAGTAGGGCGGAACTGGTCGTTTGCTGTACCACGTTGGGAAGAATTTCGTCCGTCAAACCTTTGGCATCTAAAATCTGGCGGCTCAACACTCCGATGGTACATTGATCCGGTTGACCAACGGCGACTTTCATTCCTTCTCGCGTCAGATCATGCAGGGATTCAATCTGCCGCGGATTTCCCTTGGGGACGACAATAACGACATCGGTTGATGAGACATCGACATCTTCCTGAAACAGATCATTGACTTGTTCCAGATAATACCGGTCGCAAGCCATATAGGTATCCGGGAAACCTGTGCCCTGATTCTGGTCGAGAATTGTTCGCATCTGGCCTACGAGAATACCACAACCGTCGTATCGGGTATTGACAGTGACACCTTCCCGTTTTTCAAATTGCTTAATAGCTTCTTCAACGGCACGGCGATTGACGGATCCACAATAAAAATTCAACTCTGGGTGGTCTTCCCAGATGTCACCATCTTCTATCGTATGGAATCCCCGCTTTTCAAAAGTGGCCAAGCCTCGGTCACGAGCCGCAACATAACGAGCGAACCGAAGTGCGGCGGTTGGATTATGGGCGCTTTTGAGAACACCGATTTTTACCTGTGCCGTTCCTGCATCAAGTTCCGGAAGTTCCACGAGCTCCAGGTCGGGGTAATTCAAAGCGGTGATGTCCCAGACGATTCCCACATCGGCGCTACCGATTTTCACATCGTTGGCGACTTCGGGGACCGTTGCTTTCATGACTCCTTTCTGGCGAATCTTTTGCTCAATTTTTTCCCAGTGTCCGGATTCGGAGAAAAGTTTTTCCGTTTTCCGTCCCACGGCTGCCTGTTCCGGGTTACCGATCGCAATCACGAGATCTTTTTGAATCAGATCTTCAACAGATTGGATCTCCTTGGGATTACCTCCCGCTACGAGCAAGATTGGTTTCATAGTCGCGAGAGGAAGATCTTCCTGGACGAGTCCTTTTTCCTGTCCCTGCGTGATATAGATTTCGTCGGCAGAGAGAAACAGATCACCCGAGTCACTGGTCTCGATCTGACTGAGCAATGTGTTGGAACCTCCGAACTGGAGTTGAACTTCAACGCCATATTCTTCTTTGTACTGCTGTTTAATGTCTTCCGCCACGGGGCGTATTCCCGCGGCACAAAAGACCATCAGTTGTTTGCCTTCGTTCGTTGATACCGTCTTGTCGAGGGAACTGAGACTCCAGGCGAGTATCCCGATTACGATTACCGCTCCACCGAGCAGTAGTACCAGATTGTCAATTTTTCCAGAGGGTGAGAACCTGCGTGTTTCCAGTTTGATCATGTTGGTAATTTATCAGCTTTGAGGGAAGGAGTTGAGGAGGGAGATAAATGACGATCTTTGCTGGAAGGTTCCTACGTTGCCCTCTCACCAGCAAGTGATGTCGGTGAGAGGGATTGAAACGAGATGGTTGGGGTATATACCCAATGGGTGAGAACTTACTGTTCAGCCGCTTCAGTATCTTTCTTGGCTTGTTCTTCCTGTGCCTTGGAAAGTTCTGGATTGGGAGTGGCATCAGCTTCAATCTGACCGGAAACCCATTTGATTCCTGTTAACAGCGAATCCAGAAAATTAGTATTCGCCCAGGTTTCCTCACGGTGTCCCAGGTTGTTGAAATAGACACGACCTTCGCCATAATCTTTGATCCAGGCCACGGGGACGTGATAGGGACGTTTGACTTTGGACTTAGCCATGTTGATGCTCATCAGCACTCGAACTTTTTCGGGTTGCCAATTTTTGTACTGGTAGATTTCATCTTGAATGACCAACTCTTCGCCGAAAGGCTTCATCATCGGGTTGCCGGGATCGTGAATCGCCATCGTTACCGTGCCGTTGGCGTTCCAGGGATGGCCGTTGAATGTTCCGCCGATCATGTCCCAGAAGGGTTTGTATTCATGAAAGGTATCTGCCGTCGAATGGACACCAATGACGCCATGTCCTTTGGCGGGCAACCACTCATTGAAAAAGTATTCGAGATCTGCTTCTGCGATGGGAAGGTTACCCGTTGTGTAGAACATGACGATGTCATAATTCTGCAAATTCTCTTTAGTGAAGTCCGAGGCGCAATCTTGAGTGCAGTCAACTTCAAACTCCCCGGTCTGCTGCGCGAGTTGTTTCATGGCAATTTCGGCGGGAGCCAACGTATTTTCTGGACGTTTGACCGAACCATGCACAAATCCGGCACTCTGTGTTACCATCAGGATCTTGACTTTGTCGGCGGCTACGGACTGTTCTGATTCCGTGAGAAAAAATCCGCCACAAATCAACCCTACGAGAAAAAATCGGACAAGCCAATGATGCATGGTAAACTCCCGGTTTGTAATGTATTGAACTTAGATGGCCATTATGTTTTTTTGATGAACGATAATGGAAAGAATCAAGTAAACAGAAGCAAATCCAGCTACGGAATCACTCCACATATAGTCCCTTCCAGTTTACTGGTTGATTGAAGCGAAAACTATCGAAACTTGACGTTGATTTACGATCATTTCGCCAACTACAGCACCCTCTTTCTCAAGGCATATGTACAGGGTTATCCCTCCTGCTTTCTTTCCTGGTTACCAACTTAAGTTTTGGAAACAATTCTCAAATGCCCACGACGAAAACACTTTTTACAGGAAAATATCTTCAGGTTCTCCAGGATGGAAAGTGGGAATATGCCGCACGAGTTAAAGGGACCGCTGTGGTGGCGATTGCGGCAAAATATGAGGGAAAGTTGATTGTAACAGAGCAATTTCGACGACCTGTAAATTGTCGTGTGATCGACCTTCCTGCGGGTTTAGTGGGGGATACAGGTGATGTAAATTCCGACTCTCCTCGACTGGCGGCTGAACGGGAACTATTGGAAGAAACCGGTTTCGTTGCGGATAACTGGGCCAACCGCATTACAATTCCCACCTCTCCTGGATTAACCTCGGAAACCGTACAAATCTTTGTTGCGGAAGGGTTGCGGCGGGAATCGGAAGGAGGTGGGATTGGTCGGGAAGAAATCACAGTGCATCTCATCCCGATTGTGGAGATGAAAAAATTTCTGGTGACTGAGCAAACTGCTGGAAAGTTTATCGATTCCAAAGTCTTCATCGCACTCCATCTGCTAGAACATGATGAAGAGTAACCGAGTCCTTACCCTCTCGTTAGAAACGGCCAGATTTCGATTTGAATGGCTTGCAGGGTGAAGTAACCGAAGAATGCGCAGGCCCAAATCATAATGATGAATCGTAGTGGGGTGATGCTGATACTGCGTGGCAGAATTTTGCTATTAAGATACAGTAGCACGATCGAATATAGAAACATGACTCCTCCATTGGAGGCAGCGGAGATGGTCAGCAACACGAGTGGTTGTTTGAAGGTGGGGTCAATACGACTGTAAAGCAAGATCGCGGAACCCAGCAAAATTTCTCCCCACAGAAATAAAAAGTACAGCCGGCTGGGCGTGAATCGGTCATTGTTCCGCAGATAGTTTACCTTGACGATATCCGCCGAAATCCTCGCTGTCGCGTCAAGGACACCAAGTTCCGTTGTCAGCAGGATGATCGCCCCCATCAACATGAAAATATATTGGGGAAACCGACCGAATTGTGCTTCGATGATGCTCGCTTGTCCCCAAATGAAATTCATGCCACTTCCATAACGGTCTGCCCCAGCGACGAGTTCCCCGTCAGCGGTATAGAACATGGAATAGGCAATTAAGGTCAGCAGCAAAATGCAGCCGAAGCAGGTGAGGAAGAAACTGAGGAAGTGTTCCATGTTCGCTCCCCGCCACCAACCGCGCCAGCGGGCCATATTTTCTGCATCATGGGGAAAGTGATATCCGGTCTGACTGATCGGTTCCTCCTGACCGGTAAGAGGGCTGGTGATTCGGCCAATATATTTTCCCATGCCGTATCCTTTATCCATGATAAAGTTACTTTGGCTGAGGTTCATCGTTCCGCCAGCTCCGGCAAAGGCCAACGCGCCGAGTAAGGTCATCGTCCCCAATCCCGTAGCCGCATCAGGCATTTCGCCAATGTTCAACAGACCTGTGAACATGGCTTCAACAGCGTATGGTTTGATTAGATAAAACCCGAGCAGAATGGCACAGACAAACACAATTCCAACGAGTACAAACTGAATCTTTTCCACCGTGTTATAAACCACAGGTCCCGCTGTCAGGACGATTCCCACGACGAACAAACCGAGAATTCCCAGGATTTCGTTGTATCGTGCTGAATAAGAGAGGTTAATTCCTTCTTGGTGATGATTCAGCAGAGAATCAATCGCTGCGGTGATTTGTGTAGCTTGTGGTGAGGACTGAATCTCCGTTTTCAAGACATCTGCCTGTGCCGCAGTCATCTCTCCTTTCCAACTGATTTTGTTCTCTGAGGTATTGAGCAAAACCTGCGCAGGGAGCGTCATTGATTCCAGGCTGGCGATCGATTTCGCCTCAAGTTCGACTGTGGCCGTTGGTTCTGGTCCAAAGACCGTCCAACTGATCATTGAGCCCGCGCCCGTAGCCCAGCCTGGCCAGGCCCAGGGGATGATATTCATCAGCAGCATAATCCACGCCCATTGTTTGGACAGGCGACAGAAACCGGTGATCGCACTTTCTCCTGTTACCAGGGTATAGCGTTCGATTTCCATGTTGACGAAATACTGTGTGATCACTCCCAAGAGGCAAGCCCAGAAGAAGACAAAGCCGGACTTGAAGGTGATATAGGGCCACAATATGAATTCACCTGAACCGAGGCTTAGCCCTGCGAGCAGAATGCTGGGGCCGATCATCTTGCGCCACGGTAACGCCTCCGGCATCGCGCGATAAATGAGCGGTGGGAGATTCTTATGAGGGATCAATTCGTCGGGAACAAGTTGATCCTGTTCGGGAGCATCCGTGGCAGAAGACATCACATTTCTTTCATGAGCGGCACTGAGTTGATGTGATTGTTGTTATTTCGAGGATTCAGGGCCAAGCTCTTTCAAAAGCCGTATAGCCATCTCCACCATTTTTTCTCCTTCGCCAGAGATAACGCGGGAGTTAACCGTCTCGTAGCTCCCTTCGGCAAAAGCTTTTCGCGTTGGAATATAACCTGGTGCTGCGTTGGCCAACTCAACGACCAAGGTCGTCTTAAACGGGGATTCTTGTTTAATCGCCATGCCCAATTCGACAAAGACTTCTCCTGGCAAGGTGACGATGGCGACGTCTGGTGAAAGACGAATCGCTTGAACTTCAATCGGGATGGTTTTGTCCGGGTGTAATTGTAAAGCGAGGATTTTGTACGTCTCGACTCTTGATAGAAATGGCACCTTCCGGTCGCCCACATGAACGATATCCTGTTCGGCCTGTCGAATTTGCTCGGGACTGTAATGCTGTTTGGGGGCATGCAGGACATCCTGTCGAATCGCCAAGGAAGGGGCGGCGGACGGTTCCAGTTCCGGAATCGCTTTGATAACCGATTCCGAGAGCATTGTTCCGATTTCTTCCGTTGTCAGTCGGTGTTTATCTTTAACATTCACGTGGTTGATGTCGCCACAAGTCCCTATTCCGAATACGGAAACAAAATCATCTCCATATTTTTCCTGAAGTGTTTTTTGCAAGTAAAACGGATAATCGGCGGAGTATTTTGTTCCACCGACGGTATCAAGGTGGAGTGCAAATGAAATTAGAGAGGCGTGTGTTTGGGAGTTCGCTTTGGTAGTGTCGAAAAGGATCATTCCAATTTCGGGATCGATCGGTCCTGCCACACGCACAATATTGGGATTCAATACACCAGGGTTAAATTGAACCGTGCCGTTTTTCTTATTTTACCTGCGGTTGAAGTTCACGCGATCTTCGTGTCCATACCCGGCCCGTAAAGTGGAATTCTCGCGATTCTCAACAGCTTTCCACGAGACATCAACCAATTGCTTGACTAGGAAGGCTGGGTAATCGACTTTCTCTGCCGTATCCTCTCCCTTCTCTTGAACAGCGACCTCATGAAATCGATTTCGCAAAGCTCCAAAATAAAGAGGGCCGGTATGAGAATGCGTTGCGGAAATAGCGATATGTTGAACAGGAATGCCGGTCTGTTCCGAAATTCGTCTGCGGGCTGTTTGAGTTACCTGAAGTTCCATCCCGATCAAATCGCAGGCGATCAGGATCGCTTCTGTTTCTCCTTGACCGAAATACAATGCTTTCGCTTGAAGGGGATCTTTCGTTCCTTCGTTTAGCCGTTCGTAAAAGTAACCACTCATGCGGTACCCCTCGGGAGGAGTAATGTCGATAGTGGCCGCACCGACAAAAAGTGGTTCCGCCGCGGTGGCTTGCCTGGAGAAAGTCGTTTGTGCAAGAAGTGAAAGTGCTAAACCAGAAAGAAGCAAGAGTCGCATGGGGATTCTCGTTTTGATGGAGTATCGAAAGTTCAAGTGATAACAGAGCCGATTCTCTTTCCCTGAATAACCAGAAAACGGAACCGTTGGATAATGAACCGAATTGTTCATCCCATTATGATGCATATTAGTGTAGGCAATTGTATGACTAAATTCGATCAAAATCGGGCAAACAGGCTCCGCCAGACAAACCTTTTCTGCATGAGATGATAGTGGATTATGCCTCCCAGATTGCTTAATAGAACGGCTGTGGTGACCGGAGGTAGCCGGGGAATCGGTCGAGCCGTTGTCGAACAACTACTACAAGAAGGGGCGAGGGTGATTGCAGCATCGCGCTCCGTTGGGCAATTAGCCGATCTTGAAGAACGCTCTTCTCCCCGTTTAATCACCCATCAGGTCGATGTCACCCAGGCGGGTGAGCTGGATCGTCTGTTGGAATTCAGTCAACGACGGTTTCGTCACATTGATATTCTCTGTCCCCTGGCGGGGCGATTGTTTTACGCAGACTATCTAACGTTGTCACAAGCCTCTCTTGAAGAAAACTTACGTCTGAACAGTATTTCTGCCTGGCAGACGTTACAGAAGTTTCTCCCGGTGATGTCCAAATTGGGAGCCGCTTGTTTTGTCACTCCCGCTGCTTTATTCGATCAGATTTCCGGTCTGGAAGAGTTCGCAGCGAGTAAAGCATTGTTGCGCTCTTACATACGGAGTTCAGTCAATCTGCCCGGAGTCCGTGTGAACGGAATTCAATGTGGGCCTGTTAATACAGACGCCTGGCAAGCGGAGGAATTACAGCGATTAGCCAAAGAGCACGGTTGGCAATGGTTGTCGCCGATGGAAGTTGCTGAATCGATTCTGTTTTTAGTTTCCGAGGAAGCCCGGGGAATCCGGGGAACGGAGTTACTTCTCTCAGCCCCTCGGTAAATTATCAAGGTAATATGACTGAGGTTCCTACTTCATCAACTTCGCCGTTCCCTCGGATGGGAATGTTCCTGTATGATGTAAAAGATCGTTTGACCCGTACCGACCTTCTAGAGAAACACTGACTGATGACCTTGCTTTGTATCCAGGGAGGAACTGTTTATGACCCGGCCAATCACATTGAGGGGAAGGTACAGGATCTCTGGATTGAAAATGGAAAAATCATTGCTCCCCCTGCCTCGCCCGAATTAAAAGCGGACAGAATTCTGGATGCCCGGGGACTCGTCGTGATGCCTGGAGGAGTCGATATGCACTGCCATATCGCTGGCCCCAAAGTTAACACGGCCCGGAAAATGATTCCCGAGGAAAAACGGCACTCCGAACCGATTCGAAAAACAGACCTCACTCGCTCAGGAACAGTTGGATCTGTGCCGAGTACTTTCGCGACAGGTTATCTCTACGCCGGCCTTGGTTACACAACTGCTTTCGATGCAGCGATCCCTCCGCTCACCGCCCGACATGCTCACGAAGAATTTCACGACACTCCCCTGCTCGACAAGGGGTTTTATGTGATGATGGGCAATAATCATTTTTTGATGGAACGGATTCGAGACAACGAACCGAAACTGCTCAAAGATTATATCGCCTGGTTGTTAAACGCGACCAAGGGGTACGCTTGCAAGTTGGTGAATCCGGGGGGCGTGGAAACGTGGAAGCAGAATGGAGAGACAACCTCGGGGATTGATCAATCGATTGGTCACTTTAATGTCACGCCGCGAAGTATCATCCGCGAAATCGCTCGCGCTGCAGATGAACTGAGACTGCCGCACGCCGTTCACATTCATTGCAACAACCTGGGGCTCCCTGGTAATTATGCAACCACTCTCGAAACGATGCGATCCCTGGAAGGTGCACGAGGGCATTTAACGCATATTCAGTTTCACAGTTACGGTGGCGACGCGGATGATCAATCGACTTTCGCCAGTCAGGTACCCAAACTTGTCGATTACGTCAATCAACATGAAAACCTGACGGTCGATGTCGGGCAGGTGATGTTCGGTGAGACGACTTCCATGACCGGAGATGGCCCGCTCGGGCATTTTCTGCATAAGGTAACCGGCAATAAATGGTTTAGCGGAGACATCGAACAGGAAGCGGGTTGCGGGATTGTTCCTATTACTTATAAGAACAAAAGCCTCGTCCACGCCTTACAATGGGCCGTTGGTTTGGAATGGTACCTGATGATGGATGATCCCTGGCGTATTGCGATGAGTACCGATCATCCAAACGGAGGCTCGTTCCTCGCATATCCAGAGATCATTGCGCTCCTGATGGATGCCCGATTACGTGAAGAAATGTTGGATGAAGTCCCGGAAGAACTTCATTCAATCTGCACCTTGCCGGAACTCACACGCGAGTATTCGCTCACCGAAATCGCAATTATCACCCGTGCCGCTCCCGCTCGTATACTTGGATTAAAACAAAAGGGACACCTCGGTCCCGGAGCGGATGCCGATCTCACCCTCTATCAACCCGACGCCGATAAACGCCGCATGTTCGAACTTCCCCGGTATGTCGTGAGTGCGGGAGAAGTCGTCGTAGATGACGGAGAAATCCGGAAAGTCACACAGGGACAATTACAATCCGTCGCCCCTGAATACGACCTCGATTGCCGTCCCCATTTCAAAGACTGGTTTGAACGGCGATATACGATTGCGTTTGATAACTTTGAGATTTCAGACGAAGAGCCACTTTAATAACTCCGCAGCATCTCCTGCCGATAACGGCGCATCACATCGGAACGTTGCAGAATCCCCACGAGTTGACGTTGGCCATTGAGCACTCGTTCGACGGGGAGGCTATCGACGTCGCGGGTGCCGAAGTCGCGGATTGCTTCGAGCAGGTTTTCATCGGGAGAAACGGAGATTGGGCTAGCCAGCGCGATGTCATCCGCATTGAGCAAATGAGGGGGGATATCGGTATCAAGCATCCGGTGCAGATCTTCGGGACGAATGATGCCGATCAGTTTCTTCTCCTCGTTCATCACGGGGATCGATTCAATGTGGCTGTTTTTCTGCGCGACTTGAATGATCTGCGTCAAATTGTCGGTATTGAGAACCGTTGGGAAATTGCGAATCATCACGTCTCGGACCATCACATGCTCCAAGTGGTGCATGTCGAGACCACGGGCAACGGTTTCCCCGCGTCGGCTCAGTTTCTTGTCGTATATACTTTCCGGATCGACAAACCGGGCAACCAGGCTCGATAAACCTGCGGCAACCATAATCGGCAGGATGATCCGGTAGTCGCTCGTCATTTCATAGACGATAATGATTGCGCTCATAATTCCGTGCGTCGTTCCGGCGACGACGGCTCCCATTCCGACGATTGCATACACACCTGGATGGGCACTGAATTGTTCCGGGAAGTAGATATTCAACAGCAGACCGAAACAGGCACCCGTCGTTGCGCCAATAAACAGGGACGGGGCAAAAATCCCCCCA
>JAGQQC010000219.1 GCA_020426395.1 Planctomycetaceae bacterium | reverse complement strand
ACTGGTGGTGACGTAACCTTTTTGATCATTTCGTAGCGTCAGATAAAAACGACCCTGAAAAAATGTAATGGAAGGTTCAACCAATCCCCGATCGACATCGAGACGGATCTCGGTTCCATGTTCAAGGTATTCGAGTTGTTCACCATCGAACTGAAATCGCGCGACGGTAAATTGACAAGGTTGTTTGTCCGATTCACCGAAATAAAACGGAAGCAGAATTGTTCCATCAGGCAACGTTAACCACTGTGCGCAGGCGCTATAGGCGAAGTCGAACTTATCGTCTTCCGGCATCGTAATGCGTCGCAAGTTCGACCAGGAATGGGTCTTTGGATCATAGACGCTATAGATCGTTTGATGTGCCCGTTTGACATCACTCAGTTGATCTCCCTGTTCGTTGTAACGAACTTCAGCACCGACAGCGAGAACTTTTCGAGTCGGAGCATGCCACCCTGGAGTTACGTCCGCGGCAGAAACATTAACATCGCCATCTTTGATCCACCCCAGTGCGTCTGGCCGGATCGTTCCCGACCAGACAGTCCCCCCGTCCGTAGTCGTCATGTAACTTAAGCCGGAATAATAGTCGGAGCGATGCAAATGTTTTTGCAAGGTCATGATGGCGGCCGTTTTTCCGGCCCGACCCAGTTCGGGTAACGGAGCGACCCGAGGGTGAAACCAGAGAAAGTGGCCATCATTATGTTCGAGCAGCGGTTGTAACTCGATTTCATATTCGAGTGGCTCGAAGGCGGTCTCCTCAGCCCTCACTAAACCGGGGCTTCCCAGCAGACATAAGCTCACGAAAAAAATGCTTAAGCGAATCGAAAAGGACATTGCTGAAACTTTCGTCGATGAATCATGAGGCGAGTCCAGAGTTACTCGGGAAAATGGTTACGGAGCCGCTCGTAATGAAGAAGCGTATCCAGGGACCTGTATCCGTTCGCCCGTATCGATCAGCCGCTGACCACTTACTTTGAACAGGAATAATTCTTTGGCGTAATGACATTGCACAACCAGGTATTTTCCATCGGAAGTAAATGCGACTCCTTCCGGAATTCGTTTGATAGGCAAACGCTGGACGACTTGGAAACTATCTTTCGTTCGCTCCAGTAGTACAACTTCTGCGTTATCCTTGAAAAGCGGATCGTCAGCATTGTAGTTGGAGCTTTGCATGATCACGGCCGCAAGCAATGTTCCGTCCGGGCTGATCTCAATGGATTCAGGAATGGGACCAATTGGAACGATGTCCGTTGTATGTGGATAATCCGCCGCCAAATCGACCACGGTCACGGCATCAATATTCGGAGCGCCATCACCAGAGCCCGCACCGGCTGTCAAACCAAAGCGTCCGTCGGTAGAAATCACACATCGATAAGGTCGTCCATAGGTGTTAAATCGGCGGCCAGTCAGCTCAACCATCTCACCTTCAATTTTGAATTGTGCGAGATAATTTCCTTCCTGAACGCTAATCAATCCTGTTTTTCCATCCGGGGCAATCGCGACATCAGAGACAGACGATTCAGGTTCGTCTACCTCAACGATGGTTAACGGTGTTACTTGTTTTCCACGAATACGCAGAACCGAGATCGTGCCGGCTGCACGATTGGCGACGATTGCCAGTTTTCCATCGGGAGTAATCGACATCCCGGAAGGTTGCGAACCGTAATGGATTTGTTGAATGACGGAAGGAGGATCGGTCGTTAAATCGAGTACGTGAATCAGGTCGTCCGGGAGGTACTGGGTTTTGTCATCGGGATCGACTTTGAGCGAGCTGGCAATCAGAGCAATTTCATGGTTCGGGGTGATGGCAATATTCGAGGGGGGGCCGACCACGGTGTTTTCGATGTTAGAGAGGTGTTGGACTTTCGGCGGGAATTGAGAAAAGTCCAGCAGTGAGACAGAACCTGGCTCGGCATCCGGGTTCGGAGCGACGCGAGGTTTTCCTGTATGGACGTCGATTTTGTTTTCGTTTCCGGACAACATCAACTGTGCATTTGCAGGAGATGCGATCACGTGTAAAAAGAGGATTGTGGTTGCCAGAATTAGAAATCGAGCTGTCATAGGAATCACCGTGTTTCTCTGTATGCGCTGGGGAAGACTTCTCTCGGTACACGGGAAGAGAAGCAGATTTTGTGCCCTGAATAAGCAATCTGTTATCTTGAGCATTTCGGAAGACTCGATTGTTTCAGCACTTCTCGGGAATATCAACTCAAGACGGGTGGCGGAGTCTGCTCGGTGGGAAAAAGTGACTATCTCAAATTAAATCAGGTATTAAAACCTTTTGAGGGAATGGCATGTGATTCGCGAAACCTGTTTGACAGCAGTTAAAACGACACTTCAGAATGGAATTTGTTGCGTTTTATCAACAAATCGCATCAACAATGTTTCGAGGAATCAACATGACGACCAACAGCCACACCCACATTCGCCAGGACCGCCCCAGCTCGGGAATTCGACGTCCTTTCGGAATCCTTGCTGGTTGCCTGCTGGCGCTCATATTCTGTGGTTCAGCTTCAGAAGCGGCGGACGGTAGCTGGATGTATCGGCGGTCTTATTTCAGCCATGCCCCCGATCCCTACAGTGAAATTCAATATCCGCAACCGGTCAGCCAATCTGCCTATCGGCCGGCTTATCATGGAGTTCACCCTGGTTTCGCAGTTAAGAGTGGGTACCGTATTAATCGAATTCAATTCCAAACTGGTTCTGGTGGATTTGATACCACAATCCAGTACGAAGGTTGGAACATGATGTACGGTCCACGCTACAAACCATGATGGTCGCAATAAGTTGAAATCACTTCATTATTGAATACGTGTTGCCAGGATGGGCATCGACTTGCCCGAGGTCGGGCTGAGGCGTTCGATTTTCGAGATTTTCCAATCGTCGCCCTCTCGTTCAAAGTAGAGATTCCAGCGGGACGGAAAACGCTGTCCCTGGACACCGGAGCTTCCCCGGTCACTGACGGTACCGTTCGCTCGCAAATGTGCTTTGGCAGACTTGCCATCGGCTTGCATTTCCACATTCAAATCGGAGATGCGGAGACTCTCTTCCAGTTGGTAACGGGCCATTCCCGTACTGATTAACCCGCGGAGCACGACTGCTTCCTCGCTGATTTGATCCAGAACTTGCTCCTGGCGGTTTTGTTGTACATCGTCCGTAAGATCGATCACCGCTTGTTCCAGCACTTCTGCGTCAGTCACAATCGACCGTTCCACTAAATAGAGGAGCGGACAAACGAGGAGAATACCTAACCCGATTGCGATAGACCTTCCATGTCCTGTTGTAACTCCGTAGATGAATAGTAGCAAAAAAATTCCGAAACAAAGATAAATGGGAGGCCAGGGAGTCTCTGTAAACCACATCGGAAAACCCTTTCAGCAAATTAGAAAGATATTAGCGACCGATTACTGGCCCGGTTTGCTAATAGAGCAACAGGGTTATTATAGGCGTTCTTCCGGAAGTGGAGATGGAAAATTCCAAAATATTTTATGGGTCGATTCCAAGAAAAAACGGGTGATGTTTCCCTAACTGGAATCATCACCCGTTTGAATTACTAGTCAGCGATCCGTTCGCTTAGTTAGCCGCTGCTTGTTCCGTTGAAGCCTTCAGTTGAATTCGTTTTCGAGCGATTTCTTCACCTTTGCTCATCACGACCAGATCGTATTCCCCTGGAGAAACAGCTTCTCCGAAGGTGTAGCCAAAATCAACGACATTCTGGTCGCGAGAAACCAGTAATCGCACTCGGTCAACCAGACCGTTATTGGCATCGTGTAAATTGCATTCGAGCCACATGTCGGGATGAGGTGGGTTCAGATAACACTGAGCAATCAAGGAATCTCCCATCTCATAGTCATACTGCTGATAGAGCAATCTTGGTCCCAGTTTGATCGTTCCGACTTCGAATGAGAAGAGTTTGTCTTTTTCCTCAATCGGATCATTCGCTGAACCGAGCATCATTTCGACATAATCCCGGTCAAGTTCCCGTAAGGTATAGGGACCTGATTCCGCATGAGCTTTGTACAAATCAAGTTGATGTTCTGCAAACGAACCACCCGTGACCACCACCACGGCGATTGCGGTGAATACCATCTGGCTACGAATCCAGTTGACTGGCTTTGAAGGTTGAGGAAAGACTGTTTTCAGAGAAGCAATCCAATTTCGAGAGGCATTGATCCAGTTCCAGTGACGAGCTTTCTTCCGCCACCAACTGGAGAGATTTTGAATATCTTCTTCCGTGATAAACGAGAGATAACTACAGAAACAGATCAACGGGAAGATGTACAATCCCAGGATAAACGTGGTCATAGCATGGAAGCTGATTCCCAGTCCCAGTGCGATGATTCGTCCCCAGCGTGTCCAGACAATACCGATGAAGAGCACTTCCCACAAAATGGCGATATAGGCAAAGATGACCACCACACTCGGAAAGAGTGTCAAAAACTCCCCGAAGGGGTTGTAGTTATTAATGTTGGTATTCATCCAGTGATGCATTTGATCGCCGTTGAAATAACCTGGTGTATGAATTTTGGTGATCGCGGCACTGAAATAGACCAGACTGATCATCAACTGAATCATTCGTCGTGGCCAGACTGGGAAGCGGGGATAATCATTGATCGAACGGCAGATACCGTTTTTCTTCTGTTTCCGTTTTTCGAGCCAACTGTCGACAGACCAGATTTTTCCGCAGTCCGATAACGCCAGGAATAAAAACATGTGACTCGAAATAACGGAGTATTTCGTCATCGTCGACATCGCATCACACATGCAGAGATAAGTGTAGATTGATCCGGTGATGATCAATGAGAGACGAGTCCGCCAGCCGATGATGGAGCAGATCATTCCAAAGATCAGCAGCGTATGCAGTGCGACGACAACTGTTCCAGGTAAGAGTGGAAGGAAGTTGTAATAACCGTATCCATCCGCTAATGGGGCGGGGGCTCCGTCCGCGGAATAAAGTTCACGTGACCAGGGCCAACGAATGGTCATTGTCAGGAATAATACAAAGGGCAACCCCATACGAAGCAGGGCCAATCCGAAAGGAACTTCTTCTTTATGAAAGAACTGACTCAGTTCCTGGACGATCGATTTCTGTTCTGTCTGAATCGTCTTCATGATTGTCTTCCGTGACAGATGTGAATAATGAGAGAGAAATATTGTAAGTCGGTGGTGATCTTGCCGTCCTGATCAATTACCAGCGGGAGTGAATAAATTGTCCGGTTCCTGCTGTTCTTGAAAGTAAGTTTCATCTTCAGCCGAGTTCGAATCTGTGGTTGTTGTTTTTTCCCGTTTTGAACTGGCAATGGTCATGTAGGGGTTATTTGTTTGGGCTTCCCGACGCAGTCGAGGGTTGTTAACAAAATCGTTTTGTGCACACCGCATTAACCAACAGGAATTTGCCTGCACAATTTTGCTGTCCTGATCCAGAATCTGACGAACGGAAAAGTAACTTCGCGGTTCTTTGGGTTCATCGTAGAGCCGATTCCAGATGTAATCGGGCATGTTATATTTTTTCGCCCAGTTTTCTTCGAACACGTAAACCTGTGTAATAGGTTCGTGACTGGTTTGTTTAAGGACGTTATTGGCGACCCGGCTTAAATACATGCCGTTGTAGTCGTAGTGTCGGCGACCGATGTCTGAGTACGGATTAAATTCTCCCCAGGGACCTCGTGAGACATCGTAGTAAGTCCCACTTTCACCTTCAGCGACAAGATGGATCCGGTTCTCATATGCGGACCAGCCGCAAAACATATCCCAGACCACAAAATACATGGTGGGGTGGCAGCCATTCATGAACTGCATTGTGTGAGCGAAAAAACCAAAGCCCATCGCACCTAAGTAGGTAACAATGACAAAATTAGCGAACCAGCGTTTCATCGTTCGACATCCCTGTCCTGGTTTATTTGAAAAAGGAATTCAATTTCCCTTCAATTCGGGTCACGGACGAATCCTTGTCCGAGCCCTGATTGATCTACTGAACTTAGAGAGGAATGAATTGTCAAAAAAAGGACAATTAGGTCAAGATCGATTCAAGATTTTCATCATCGAAACCGACACGGAGGCATTTTTTCGACCGTTTGAGCTTGGATTTTCTCGCTGTTCAGTACATCCCGCTGGAATAGAATTCTATACTGAACACGAGTATCCACGCATTCTTCAATAACCCTCCAATACAAGCGTGGCATTGCCGATTTCAGTCTGATTTCACAGTGGCTGACTCGGGTGTGGGTTTTGGCGAACAGGATTCAGGATGATGCTGGCTGAAATTGAAATTGTCACTGGAATCGCGGGAGCGGGAAAGACGGCCCAGCTTCAGGCGGAGTATCGTGCCGCGTTGCTCCAGGCGGAACGAAACAGGCGGGTTCCTCAAGTTCTCTGGATTACTCCCACACTTCGTTCCCGGGAACTGGTTCGACAACAGCTTTTCGCGGATTCAAATCTGAAAGGCTGCTTTGCTCCGAATATTCTTACCTTCGACCAGTTTGCCGAACAGATTCTTCGCCACAGTTCGGAACCGGTTCGGTTCCTCTCCGACACCGCGAAGAGGTTGGTCGTCCGCACGCTGATCAATCAACAACAGGAACAGAATCAACTGATTCACTTCCGGTCCATCGCCCATACCGAAGGTTACCTGGAACTGGCTTGTCAATTTATTTCCGAATTGAAACGAGATGAGATTTGGCCTGAACGTTTTCTCGAAACCTGCCATCAATATTTGCAAAGCCGACGAAAAGATTGCGAGTTAGGGGAACTGTATCTCGCCTATCAGAACTTTTTGCAGAACCCCTCGGGAACTCAAATCAAACTGTACGACGCTGAAGGTCGATTCTGGTCCGCACGGGATGCCTTGGACCGAGGTGAGTTTGGTCCGTTCTCTGCTTTGGATCTCGTCGTCGTTGATGGATTTACCGACTTCACTTTTACTCAATACAAAATTCTGGGACATCTTGCGGAACGAACTCAGCGGATGTTGATCTCGTTACCCCTGGAAGAACCACAAACTCGCCTCGATCTTTTCGCTAAATCGCTCGCTGCCCGAAAGGGATTAAAAGGGACGGCCCGGCGTTCTTCCGTGAGACACCTGACCCATAAGTCAGAAACTTCATCGAGCCCCCCGGCCATCGAGTTCATTGCCCGGAATATGTTTCTCAACCCGCGGAAAATCGTTCCTTCTCCGGACGCCACAGGTTTGAAACTGACCTCTGCAATTGGTCCCACCTCCGAAGCCGAACAGATTGCGCGGGAAGTAAAACGGTTGCTTCTTAAAGGAGTCGCGCCTGCTGACATCGTGGTTTCGTACCGTTCGCTCAAGGAAGAGTCGGCTCTCTTAACCGATGTCTTTACCGCCGCTGGAATCCCTTTCTACTGCGACAACCCACGAGCCCTCACTGAACTGCCCCTAACGAAGGCTCTGTTTAGTATTTTGCAACTTGAACAGGAAGACTGGTCCTACGAACGATTGATGAAGCTGGTGGATTCCAACTTCTTCCGTCCTGATTGGAGTCATTCGGCAGAAGGAGAGTTATCAGAAATTTCAAATTCGGCAG
>JAGQQC010000218.1 GCA_020426395.1 Planctomycetaceae bacterium | reverse complement strand
TACGCGCATCTGTATCACGGCTTCGTGCAACTCGCTTGTCTGTTCACTATACTTAAGAGGTTTTGAAACTGGCTCTAAGTAATGAGTCAAATTATTGCGACCATTCAGACGGCTTCGAAATTGAATTGTTGCGAAACCGTTCAAACCATTTGGAAACCAAAAATAAGCCGGATATCCTGGCACGTATCCATCAGGCACATCAATAAGTTCAATCGCTGCATTTTCCACGCGACCAGTCAATTCAAGTGACGCAACCGTCCCTTCGTCGCTTTCGGTTTCATTCCAAGTTGTAAGCAAAAAATCCCCCGAGGAATTACTACGTATGCTAAAGCAGTAGGTATTTAGTAAATTCTCATCCTGCTCGTTCGTTGGATGATATGTAGCCGTTAGGGAGACACTTTTTCCAGAAACCCAATCCGAGAGATTGGAAAGCACTCCCCCAATTTCACCAAATGCTGAGTGACTCGAACGATATTTATAATAACCACACCTATCGATAGTAAAAAACTTAACCCGAGCTTCTACGCCCATTTAACCCTCTCCTCAATAAATTGTGGGGAACAAATATCAAGTTGTAATTATACCACAATAACCAGTTTTTTTTAATTGCGTCTGCCGCTGCACCAGAACTCTGTTCATCCGGGAACTCAATTCACCGTCGTCTGGTATTTCACGATCTTCCCTTCGACGTCGAATTTGAAAACGAGATACATGTAGTCCGCCGCGAAGGCACCATCATTCTCCAGACCAATCAGGTAACCGACATCCCATTTGGAAAGATAGGGGTCTTCCTCATCGAAGGTTGGTTCTCCGAAGAGATCGATTAGCTTGCTTCTTGAAAAACTAGCCAGATCATAGTTCTCAATCAAATCCTCCAGCATCGCATGCCGGGTCCAGTCTTCGCTCGCTTTCTCGAACAACTGCCACGGTTTTTCCGTATCATGCCAAGCCTTCCATTCGGTTGAATTGAAGGGACGATCTTCGTATTTCGGAGGCGCAAATGCTCCCCAGAGATAGAGCCAGCCGGAGCATAACATCATGACACACAAGAAAACCACAGCGACCGCCAGTCGAGCCTGGAGTTCTCTACTCATTCCACCTCCTCCATGAAGAGCTTTATTCTCAAAACCGCGCCTGCCGCTGCACCAGATACTCCAACAGCGCCCGATCAAACGGCATTGAGGTATCGAGCGGTACATAATCTGCCCCCATCGTCATGCATTCGCGTTTGAATTCGTTGCGGAATTCTTCGACCGATTCGAGGTAGTCGGTTTTGATTCCTTCGGCGTCGACGTTCATGGTGTCGGTTGATTCGGGGTCTTCGAAGATGACGTTACCGGTGAACGGAAAGGTAACTTCGGCTTCATCCAGGATGTGAAAGAGAATGACGTCGTGACCGGCATAGCGTAAGAGGTGCAGGTTCTTGATGACGTCGTCGGGGTCGGTCAGCAAGTCGGTAAAGATCATGATCAACGACTTATGCTTGATCATCGAAGCGATCTGTTTGATGTTCTTGCCCAGTTCCGTCGTCCCCTGCGGTTTGAGCTGAGCCAGCACGGCGAGGATATTTCCCAAATGAGACCTGCGGCTTTTGGCGGGGAGCGATTTTTCGATTTTGTCGCTGAAGGTAATGAGACCGACCGGATCCTGCTGGTGAATCATCAGGTAACTGAGCGCGGCGGCGAGGCAGATGCCGTATTCGAACTTCGTCAGTTCCTGCCGGTAGGTGTACCCCATACTTTCGGAGAGATCCATCAACAGGTAACCGGTGATGTTCGTTTCAGCCTGGTACTTCTTGATGTAATACCGATCCGTGCGGGCATAAACGAGCCAATCGATATCCTTGATATCATCCCCCTGCACATACCGGCGATGCTCACTGAACTCGACAGAAAATCCATGATAGGGAGACGCATGCAGTCCGCTGAGAAACCCCTCGACGATGAACTTCGCCCGCAAATCAAGCCGGGAAACAGTCCGGATGACCTCCGGTTTCAAATATTTCTCGGCTTGGGACATGGTTCAACCATTCTTTTTTTGAACCACCAAGGCACAAAGACACCAAGGATCGATCCAAAGAATTAATTTCAAGAAGCATTCATCGAAGTAAGCACAATAATCGTAAATACGGAATTCGTTTTGACTAGAAAACTTGGTGCCCTTGGTGTCTTGGTGGTTCAAATCAATTCAAATCATTTTTCGTACTTGGGGATACTCGGTTCGGGGACTTCTTCGACGAGGCGGAGGATGACGTCGTCGGTGGTCATCCCTTCGGCCTGAGCCTGGAAGTTGGTGGAGATGCGGTGACGGAGGACGGGGATGGCAACCTTGCGAACGTCGTCGAGGGCGACACTGGGGCGACCATCCATCGCCGCCTGCGCTTTCGCACCGGCGATGAGATACTGCCCTGCCCTCGGTCCCGCTCCCCAATCGACGAGTTCCTTCACGAAACCGGGAGAGGTGTCATCGACCGGCCGGGTCGAACGAACGAGTCGCGCGACATATTTAATCGTCAGCGGCGAACACTCGATCATGTTGATCTGTTTCTGCAAATACAGGATTGCCTTGGAGGAGAGGACCTTGCGAATCTCCTGCGATTTACCGCTGGTCGTGGTCGCGAGGATCTCTTCTTCCTCGTCCTGGTTCGGATAATCGACCTTGATATTGAACATAAACCGGTCGAGCTGCGCTTCAGGCAGCGGATAGGTTCCCTCCTGCTCGATCGGGTTCTGAGTCGCGATGACGAAGAAGGGATCGGGAAGTTTCATCGTCTCCTGACCGGCGGTCACTTCGCGTTCCTGCATCGCCTGAAGCAAAGCGGCCTGGGTTTTCGGCGGAGTCCGGTTGATTTCGTCCGCCAGTAGAATGTTGGTGAAGACTGGCCCTTGTACGAAACGAAATTCGCGGCGGCCTTCTTCGTTTTCTTCGAGGACATTCGTCCCGGTGATGTCGGAGGGCATCAGGTCGGGGGTGAACTGAATGCGGCGGAACTCGACGTCGAGAATTTTGGCAATCGTACTGACGACTAATGTTTTCGCCAGACCAGGAACCCCGACGAGCAGGCAATGGCCGCCGGTAAAAATCGCCGAGAGGATTTGGTCGATGACCTCTTCCTGACCGATAATCACCTTGGAAAGCTCGCGCTTCATCAGCCCGTGGTGTGCATGGAATTTTTCCAGGAACTCATCAAAATCGCGTTGATCACTGCTCAAGGGACTGGATTTCTAATCGGAAATGAGTTTGCGGGAAGCTATCCCGGAAGTGTTAAATTCACTGACAGTATTTTAGACGAGTGTCTAGTCCGGTTCAATCAGCATTAGGAAGGGGGAACGGGGTTACTCTTCCTCCTCGGTCACTCGTGGAGTACGGGGGAAGCCCCGCCAATCTTCGGCCAGAATGTCGGTCAACTCGGCTTCGGATAACACGTCCTGAGGAACGCAGATCATTTCGGTCGGGTCAACGATATCGGCTTCGCGGGTAATCAGCGCTTTCTCCAATTCCGATTCCAACTTCATTAACCAACCGGGAGCTTCGGTACCCGCCCCCTGGGTGTCCTGCATGTAGGCTTCGATTTCTTCAATCAAGGCCGCACAGGCCGAACCGGGTTGCTGCTGGTCGATTCCTTCATCCAATGCTTGTTCCACCCGGGCCAGCATTCTGTTTACGGCCAACGGTTTGATGAATCGCTGATTGAGTCGTTCCTCCACCGCCAGCAGTTTGACTGCGTACTGTTCTTCAAGCTGGTGCAGTGCTTCCACGTATTCGTCTGCGACCTCCACCGTTTTTTCCTGAATCTGTTGTTCCCATAAAAGGGCATCTTCAGACATCCGCATATCGGTCAGAACGCGGTGTGCGATGCGTTCCGGCATCAGGTTCCAGGCAGTTCGATCATAGTCCGATTCCAGCACGAGAAAACTGAGTAGAACGTAAATCATCTCACCATAATCGGACTGAGTTGTTGTCGTATTATAATCGACGAACCGGTCGTACTTATCGATGATCGAACTGTAAATTAATTCGAGTGCATCGACCGCCTGATCCTTGCTGATTTTTCCATTCTCAATGTCGGCGAGCAATTTGCTCGGATGCATCGGCTCTTCAATTTCCTTCAAGTACTCCAGGAAGGGTTCCACCCCCTGATTGAGGATGGTCCGGATCGATCCGAGAGCCAATTGCGTGGCGTGAAACAGTTCGTGACCGTAATCGACAATGAACGATTTGACTAGCTCCCAGTTATCCGGATTCCGCAATCGCTCCGCAGCGGAAAGCCGCATTTTGCTCGATTGCTGAATCCACAATCGGGAAAATTGCTGCACGATCATACTGAGATAGTTGTTCAAAATTCTGGAAGGAGTTTCTCGCTCTTCCGGCTTCAGGTTTTCCGTCCAATTCTGATAAGAGCCAACCAAACAGCGAACAACACCCAACAACCCCATGCGGAACAATTGATCGAATTCGGTAATCACGGTTCCCGTATGACGAGTTTCTCCCCGTTCGCGCTGGAGCGCGTAATCAAGAACCTCGTAAGTTTCCTTGATCATGCCCAATCGCGGTAACTGGATCAGCAGAAACCGAAGGATCGTTTGCAGAGTGCGCGCTGCGCGAAGTTGATCCGGGGTTCCTCCAGCATCGTAGGGGACGTATAACAGCGGAAACCGCCGCATTTCGTTGAGGACTTCGATGACCTGCTTGCGGATCACCGGTTTGTCTCGCAGAAAAATGGCTCGACACAGTTTGATCAAGCCTTGTTCATACCGGGCCATATCCGATGGCAATTTTCGTTTCGGCAGACAACTGAGCAACAACCACTCGGCCCGCCGGGTTTCGAGGTGGGTCTCTGTGAGCAGATACTGAAGATAAGCTTTGCTTTGCAATTCGATATCGTACTCGATATTCGCTTCCTGATCTCCACCGAGCGATTCAATACTGAATTCGGAAATTGCATTGAGCAAAGCCCGCAAGCCGAGCCGCAGATGTTGTGTCTGCTTGTACCAACCTTCGATATTGATAACCAGCTTGTCCCGGTCTTCTTTTTTACCGGCCTGTTTTTTCCGGATGAGATCGTCGGCAATTTCAACCGCCACAATTTGCCACATCCGTACGAGGACCATCAAAAACTTGAGTCGGGGTTCCAGCACGCGGGCGATCAGTTCGAATTCGGTATTGTCCCGTCCGTAGCCTTCCTCCATTGTGTCGCCGAAATTACCATCATCGCTGGTATCACGGTATACCATATCGTCGTACGCAGCAGAGAACAGTTCGTCTTCTTCGTCCGGTTCCCATTCCTCCTCGCCGAATTCTCCTTCCGATTCGTACAGCTCGTTTTCTAACTCTTCGAGATCGAGCGAAGGAAAGTCGGTAACTTCACTCAGATCGGGCACACTCCAGAAATCGCCCGCGTTGATTTCGAGATAATCGAAAAAGCGAACAAGATTCCCCCAACGTTCCCCCTTGGTTCCTTTTTGTTCCATCATCAACCGCAGCACACGCAATAGCATTGAATGGAAGGAATGAGGAGGAGCTTCGATACCCACTTCTTCCGACTGACTGAGCCATTGCATCAAAAGCCCCAGGGCGGCTGTCTGATCTTTCCGTTCCAATAGTTGCTCAACGACAATCGCGAAACTGCGTGCGGATTCAAATTTCTGAACTTGCTCCCGCCAGAAGACGATGTCTCCGGCAATTTCTCCATTCGTACGCCACTTTTGTAGAACTTCGGCAACCTGCTGGGCCGCTTTCCAACTGTTGAGCCCGGCAACATCGGGCACATCTTCCACGACGCTGGTTGCATATCGATCCCACCGCTCGGCCGATTGTTGAAACTGAGCTGAGAAGGAATCGAGCAATTCATTTTCCCCTTCCGCCGCAGCAATACTCATCGCCCGTGTATAGAGAGCGAACAATTGCTCCATCAAATCAACCAGCACTTCCGCCCGATGATCGGGAAGAGAATCTTCACGGGACTGGAAAAGCGGAAACTGAGCCTGAAAGGCGAGGATGTTCCACGGATCGATTAACGCCCCACAGCGAATTCCCCGTTGCAGGAGATCTTCCGCTTCGCGTAGAAGTCCCTTCACTTCGGCGAGATTCTTCTGATCAAGCAATAATTGTCCGCGCGTCATCAGGCATTGTAGTGACGATTCAAACCGGGCGCTGGGAACAGGTAGAACTTCTGCATGCTGCCGGCTGGCTTCTTCCATTCCTAACTTCGCGAAGAAATGTGCGAGTTGCCGATGTTGTACTTGCTGGGCCGCATAGCGGGAAAGACTGAGATTGATGAACTGCCGAACGTGACCAAAAGGTTGTTGAGTCTGGTTCAATACAGAGACGAGTCGTTGCTGACGTTCCCCTTCACATTGTTGCATGATCGCATCGTAGTAGGCATCGCGCTGCCGAGCGACGATCGGCATCAGGGTGGTTAGCGAGACGGTCGAATCATGTGCGCCGGGACCAGAGCCGCTGATCGAAGTCGCCATCAGGATTGTGCCACATAAAACAGCGGCCGCATCGTGGAGCGCTTCTTTGTAACCAATGAGTGGCGTGGTTTCCTGAATCCAGTAGAGCATCGTATCCAGGATGATCTTCCGGACGACAAACCGGGTATAAAACCCGCGCGTATTCACTAAGTGCGGGTCCCACTCACCGAACGGATAGTTCGTCCGCTTGTTCACGGGGTGGAGTGAGTCGTACGCGCGTAAATCCAGTGCGAGTTCTTCCAGATGAGCCAAATCAAAACTGGAACTGTGCAGGATTGACTCCGGAATCTGCTGGAAAAATTGGAGAGCCGTTTCAATCAGGTGTTCGTACTTTCCCGCCGAACACCCCACGTCTTTCATATATAAAGGTAAGGGGCGTTGCCATTCGTGGCGGTAGGGCTGCATCTTGCGTTCATTTTCCAACATCGCCACCGGACGATAACCTACGTAATCGTTGATCTCTTCCACCGCCAGAGAAATGATGCGATCGGTCTCATCCCAGGGACCTTCCTGCTTCAACAGCATATTGAAGATACAGACAAGAAACAGAGGTTCCCTGAATTCCACCTCCGCAACATGTGCCAGTAGATCGCTGTGAAACTCTCGATAGGCGGGCAGGAACAACTCGAAGCCCATGTACAGCACCGATTCCGCCTGTTGACTATTGGCGAAGGTCGGGGACGATTCCTTTAACTCGGCGAGAGCGGTTTTCAATTCCTCGTAAACCGCACTCCATTCATCTTCTTCAGTACATTCCTGGAAAAGTTCGTTTAGACGGATCGCAAATTGGGGAACATGGGCGCCACTGGAAAAATTCAGAAACCCCAGCACCTCTTCAATTTTCGATTTTCGTTCCACAGACAGCGACAAGACTTTTCCTCATTTCACTTCAGGTTCATTCCCTGAAGAATTTTTCGACTTCAAAAAACAACGGTTCCAATTTTAACAGATCACGGTCAGATTCTATCCTGTGACGAAACAACCCCATCCATTGGATATTTGATTACCCCAAACCAGGAATACAAGCCCGCTCTGCAGGAACCTGGGTCGAGGGGGATGAAAAGGAGAAATCATAAACGG
>JAGQQC010000217.1 GCA_020426395.1 Planctomycetaceae bacterium | reverse complement strand
CTGTAGTTGTGAATTGGTCCTGGAGCAAGTTTTCACGTTGACATAAGGTCTCGTGAATCCAGTTTCGCACAGCTTCCAGATTTTCGAACTCGACGGGCTTTTCCATAAATGTCTTTGGTCAACGATTCAGAACGAATAAGTTCAGGATGTTTTCCTACACGGGTTTCAGCTGCCGGAATTCTACAAGTCGATAGCGCACCAAGTGCTTTCCTGCAGGAAGCCGTCGAATGTATCGACGCACCATTGCCGGTTCTTCCGTTTTGTACTGCCGTCAGTTTTCTTCCGAATGATGCGATTATCCCCAAATTTTTACACAATCGGATTCTTCCAGAATTGCTTCAAGCCAGACCAGGGGGGTTGGGAAAAGGGTAGCGGTTGTAAGTCTGTTTGAGCGATCGGTTAGTTAATTGGGAGAACTTGTAGCAAACAGTCCGCAATCTGATCAGAACAACACTTTGAACAGAGATCACCAAAAAGAATTTCAAGTTTTGCCCACCGAGATTGATCCAGCCTTTGGGTGGGCCATTGCCACACGGGTTTTCTTTCCGATGGGGTGAATCAAGCGGAGGGCTGTTTTTTCAGAAGTTTTTTCCGGACTTGATCGTCAGGTAGAGTGGCTTCTCCTGGTGCCAGGCGCCCGTTAGAATCGGGTGGTTGTTCTAGATTGACCACGAGTTAAATTTTGAAAGGACCCCGTCCGTGCACGTTTTTTCCGAAGAGGAACTTCAGCAGATTACCCGCCGTTTGTTGCTCGCAGCCGGAGCGGATGAAGAAGAGGCGACCACCGTCAGTCGCAGCCTGGTGGAGGCCAACCTGTATGGACACGATTCCCACGGTATCATGCGACTTCCGTTTTATATTGATCGGATGCAGCAGGGGATTCTGAAACAGGGGAGTCGACTACAAATTCTCAAGGAAACCCCCGCTAATATCCTGGCTGATGGTGGATGGGGATTTGGACAGGTTGTCGCTCGGGATTTGATGGAGCGGCTCATCGAAAAAGCGAAAACCATTGGAGTCGCATCCGGGTCTTTGAAGCAATCGGCCCATATTGGACGGTTAGGCGAATACGCAGAAATGGCGACTGCAGCCGGGATGATTGGTTTAATTTGTGCAAATAATCACGGAGCCGTTCAGCGGGTAGCTCCCGTAGGAGGAAAACGTCCGCGGCTCGGAACCAACCCGATTTGTATCGGTGTTCCAGGTGGGGATAACGGTCCCTTCGTGCTCGACTTTGGAACAAGTGCCACGGCGGAAGGAAAAGTCCGGGTCAAAAAAATTGCCGGCGAAAAAGTTCCCGATGGCTGGATTCTGGACTCGGACGGCAATCCGACGAATGATCCCAACAAACTTTATGAGGATCCCCCTGGTAGCATTCTCCCGATGGGAGGTTCGCAGGCGTATAAAGGGTTCGGTCTCGCCTTCATGATCGAAATGATTGCCAGTGGTTTGGCGGGAGCCCCCTGTGCTCAGCCCAATGCACCCACACCTCTGGGAAATGCAGCCTGGTTTATGGTTATTTCCCCCGAGCAGAATGCGGGAAGCGAGCATCTTTTGCAGGAAGTGCAGAGTCTGGAAGATTACATCCGCTCGGTTCCGAAAGTGGAAGGAGTCGCCGAGATCACGTTACCGGGCGACCCTGAACGTCGTACCCGCAATGAGCGCAAAGCGCATGGCATTCCGATTGACGAAGGTAACTGGAAGGCACTTCAGGAATTGGCTGGCAAGCTCAATGTGGATCTTGAAACATAAGCCGGTTGAAATCCCCCGGCTGGTGCATGCGTAAAATTAACGTGAAAAAAGAGATTCTGTTGGGAGGGGAGTACGATGCAATCTGAAGAGTCATTTGACGACGAAAAAACTTACCCTCTCAATAAACGGCTCGATCTGGATAAAATCGAGGTGCCGGGAGATGTGCGGTTATACGTTCATGAACCGGACAGTTGGCAAGCGGTCGTGAAGCAAGGTTATGAAAAAGAGTATTGCTACGCGAAGTCACCCGGTGAAGATCATTTTCATTTGCTGATGGCGGGGGAAATTTATGTCCGGCGCGGGAACGAAAAGTATTGCCTGACGTGTGCGTACCGTCATGGAATTCTTTCCCACGACCGATTGCATTGGCAACATCGCAAGCGAAGCTAGCCTGGAAGAAGCGAACCAGGGATAGGACGCTTAATCTTTATTGTTGGAGCGACGGGGGCGGCGCGGACGGCGACGACGGGGTGGGCGAGACTCTGACTTTTCGGCAGACTCACTTTGTCCTCGTTTGTTGCTACTTTTGTCTCCGCTTCGTCCATTCCGACTGCGCTCACGATTGCCACCCTCACGATTACCTCCGGAGGAGCGGGAAGATGAACTCCGGCTACCTTTTTCCGGGGTGATCACCATGTAAGAGATCGCTTCTTCCCAAGTGGGAATATTCTTGGCGCGACGTTTGTCTTGGGCTGGCTGCTTTTCGGAGACAGGTTCATCTTCCGATTCTTCTTCGGCGCGCTCGCGTTTGCGACGTCTGGGAGGTCGTTTTCGACGTGACCGGCGAGGGCGCTCTTCGTCGTCTTCCTCATCATCGTCATCAACATCCGCTGCAAGTTCGTCGTCTTCGTCCTCATCATCGAAGGAAAGATCTTCTTCCTCGATTTCGTTGACTTCTTCGTCCTGGTCATCTTCCTCGTCAAAGCTGTCGAAGGAGAGATCCGGTTCTTCTTCCGCAGCGACATCCTGGTCTGGTTTTCGGCCTCGGCGACGTCGTCCTCCGCGAGAACCTCGGCGACGTCGAGATCGTGGTTTGGGCGCGGGTTCTGGTTCGTCTTCTTCTTCGTCCTCGTCTTCATCTAGAAGAGCAGGTTCCTCTTCATCTTCCTCGTCATCATCATCTTCCTCCTCATCGTCGTCGAAGTCGAACGAAAGATCTTCTTCGTCCAATTCCTCCTCGTCTTCTTCATCATCATCCTCGTCCAAGTCCGCTTCCTCATCAGTCAGGTTGACTGCAGCGGATGTTTTCTCGCTTGTTCGGGGAGAGGCTGGGGAAGTTTCTTCTTCTGATTCATCGAAGGATCCAAAGGCTTCTTCATCGAAGAAGTCGTCCAGTTCTTCTGCCTCGTCATTTTTACTGACTGCAGAAAACGTTCGAGTCTGTTGAGCTTCTTCGCTGTCGTCGTCAGTGATTTCTGCTGCTGCCTCCGGTTTGTCTTCACCCCATTCCCAGTCGCTTAAGGCGTCCCAGAAATCGTCATCATTCAACTTTTTCTGACCCGAGGGTGCTGGTTCAGCCGGAATTTCGGCAGATACCGGTTCCGGTTTCGAAGTGGGTTTTTCCGGCGATGTTGCGGTGGGAGAAATGCGTACTTCCTCCAGCTCTTCGTCATCGTCTTCAAAGTCGAACCGCAATTCGGCCAACTCTTCAATATCGTCCAGATCGATTTCCTCCGTTTCATCGGAGGAGGTGTTTTCAATTCCAAACAGGTTTTCAGCCAAGTCATCCCAGGAGTCTTCGTTCTCGGGACGGTCGCTATTATCAGGGGCTGGTTTAGTCATAATGATCGTGAACGAGCGAAACAGGGAATGGCATGGGGAATCGGATCGTCTTTCCGATTCCTTACCTTAGTCTGGAAAAGAGTTTGAAGCGGTTGACAAGAGGCGGATTGTAGCGAACAGAGGTGGAAAATGTCCAGTGCCCCCCCTGGACCTCTTCTCGTCTGGCATGAATCCTCGATTCACTGTGGAAATTCGCTCCAGCGAATCGAGCGATCACTATCCAAAAAAACAGTCAACCTCTTTCGAGATTGACTGTTACAGGATATCAGCAATTTCTGAGAACGGAAACAGCCTTTATTTGGAGAGGCTGACCGGTTTGACGGTCCGGCCTTCTTCCTTGAGCTGTTTGGCCTTTTGAAGTTCTCGAACGAACATACTCGAACTTGTGTTGGTCACCTTGTGGAGCAGGCTGTTCGCACTCGGATCCAGCACCATAATCGTGGGAACCACACTCACATTGAGCTGGCTGGCCAGATAACGGTTTTGGTCAAAGTCGAGCATCACAGGGACGAAGTTTTTGCTCAATTCGCGAATCACAGACGGGTTTTGCATGGTGGTCTGTTTGACAGACTGGCAGGGGCCGCACCAGGAGGCCGTAAAGAAGACCAGTAGCGGACGGTCATTCACCTCTGCGATTTCCTGAGCGGGGCCCAGGGTATGTTGCCAATCAATTTTATGAGTGGAAGGAATCCGCTTCAGCGAGGCTTCCGCCATCTCGGTGGCTTGGACTGTTGAGTTGATGAGAAAAAGACTGATAAACACAAGCGAAGGGAGGATGTGTCTAACCAATGTTGCACCTTTCGAGCTCTCTCTGGTTGACTGATACTGCAGCTCAGGCTGTTGTCTGAATCAGGGCCCGCAGTAAATCCGTTTCTCAGACAGAGCATCCTTTCTGGAATTCAAACTTAAGTGATCCTAAAACCCTCTGATGGGTCAAATTGAAGCTTATTAACAGGTTGTAGGACAGCCACAACCGGGTTTTAGGATGGGTTCTAGGTAGTTTCGGGGTCCGTGGCGAAATCTGACTGTCGCAGACTGGAGTGAGCCATTTGAAAAATGAGACTCGTACCACGGGTGACCACAACAAGAAGTAATTTCAGAGGAAATTACAAATCACCGCGAAAACGTTTCGCAGTGAAACCAGAGGTGAGAATTCGTTCTGGCAGGTCCAGCCGGAATTGAGATGCGGCCCTTCCTGAGAGTGGTTTCTGTAGAATTGAGTTATACTCAAATCACAGAATCATCATCAGGGGCAAGCCTCCATACATTGCTGGGCGGTCTGTCTTGAACAGTTTCACCTGGAAGAGAAGAACACTGCCTTCTCGTAGGGAATTCACAGGTTGTCTATCTAGGGGGGATAAAATTTGACCGGAACGATCTGTCTGAAGATCGAACCCCGAAATCCTGAGGAGACAAAGTCCTTCAGGCTTAACTCATCGCAAGGGTGAGCACAAATCAGGCTGAATGCCTTGTTGTCTCAAATTGGTGAGTTAAAAAATGGACATGAAACTGATGTGCTCCAAAACCCGTGAAATCGGGAGAGAGCGGGCAGTGGGCTGAGTGCGTTCCACAGGCAAAATAGGTGGGTAGGTCTTGTTAGCTCCTGTTACCGGTTTGGGGGAAGTTTGTGTCCATTCGTAATTCATCCTACTCAGGAGGAATAGCGAGATCCAGCCCTCTGGGTGTCGGGTTTTGGTCTGATTATGAAGAAAAAATGGAGTGTTAGGATGTGTGGGTAGACTGGGGCGATAAGTTCCGGCGGGCTACTGTATTTTGTCTATGAAGAAGTGTTTGCCTGTTCCGGGGGTGTGAACCGCGCGGAGGCGGTCGGTTCCTTACGAGAACTTGGCGAGTGTTGAAAGACAGGCAACAGCGAAGAAGAAGAGGCCTGTCGAACCCAAGGCCAGCTTGGAAAACCAGTTCGGTTGTAATTCTTTGGGCAATAACCAGCAATTGACGACCAGGGTGTGTATGCAACTGATACCGAGCGCAAAGTTGTAGATGGTGGTGGCGATCAGTAGTAAAGACTCTGGTTTTTCGAGGCAGAGCATCATCAATCCCATGAGGGTGTAGACAGCCAGAACAACGAAATAAACGTAACGGATTGCGCGGGGATTCATTTGTCTCAGGCGGGGACTTGCTGTCCAGAAGACATCGACCCAACGGCGAATGACACCGTCAGCCGAGGTCGACATACTGGGGGCCAGTACCAGAAATCCGCAGAATAATGTCAGGAAACCGAAACAGGCACCCCATTGGGTTCCCCAACTTGTTCCAACGGTCGATTCGACCCCATCTGCCGTCAGCACAGCAGCGGCCCACTGGTCATCAACGACTGTTCCCCGGTCGAGAAACTCGACAGAGAGCAAACTGGGTAGTGCCAAACCGAAAAAGCAGGCGGGCATCCAGACGATCAATTGATCTCGTACGATATGCTTATACCATCGTTTCCAGCGGGGAAGTGATTCACTGTTGGGTTCGAAGACCGTTCCCACATGTGAAAGTTGAATGTCCTGGCCACCGACGATACTCGGGATCGCACCGACATGATGTCCCATCCCCCAGCCCTGGTCGCGGGTGTAGTTGCTGATCGGCGTATTCGACAACCCGCCGGAACCGGAGATTGCCACCAGCGCCGACAGAAAGGCAATCATCGACCAGTCAATCTTCGGCAGCGGCCGCCCCGCGAACAGGGCGGCAAAAATGTTCTGCACGTTGTCGCCGTCGCGAATCCCGTCCTGGTCGATGTCGATGAATGCATCGAGCCGGCCATCCTGATCGGCGTCGAGAGCAAAGGGGCCATCGGGCACGCCATCCCCGTTGATATCGAGAGCAACGTGACTGTCGGCCTGCCCGTCGCCGTCGAAATCGGGCCAGTATTCCCGGCCGTTCTCGGTCGAAACAGCCACCATCGGGTCGGGCTGTCCGTCGAGGTCGATATCGGTCGCGGGCGGTTTGAAGCCGCTGGCGGGAAACACCAGATCCAGCAGCGGCTCTTCAGTATCCAGCCGGCCATCTCCGTCCCAGTCTTCGCCAGGATCCAGCACGCCGTTCCCGTTGCTGTCCTCAATCTGCCTGACGGGGACATTGCCGAACCGCACAAACCCGCTGAAAATTTCCGTCCAGGTGGATGGCTGCGAGTAGAACACGCCCAGCACCAGCAGGAAGCCCAGCACGAGAACGATTTTCACCCCCATGACCACTTTGAGGGCATTGAAGACCTTCCCGCCGAAAATCAGCGGCACAAGGGCTCCCAGAAAAATGGCATAGCCCAGGTAGCGGAGCAGTTCCTCGTGACTGATGTCGATCCGGGTGCCGAACAGCTGCAGCATGGCCTGCCCGGTCGCGGCGGTGGGGACTTCTCCCAGAATAATGGTGGCCAGCGGCGTGGCGGCAAAGGCGGCCAGGTAAGGGAAGACGGAACCGAAATCAAGCAGCAGATAGACCAGCACCCAGACCATCGGGCCGGGGGGCGTGCGAAACTTCCCCGTGAAAATCGGCTCACCGGTGTACAGCGTGTACCGGCTGATCTCCAGATTGTAGATCACCTGGCCAAGAATGCTCAAAGTGGCCAGCCACAACAGGCCGCCGCCATAACGGGCGGTGACCATCGGCCCGGTCAGCCATTCCCCGCCACCAATCGCCGCTCCGCCCAGCACGAGGCCGGGGCCCAGCATCATCGCCCAGTTCTTCCAGGTGAACCGGGGAGCAGCCGGCAGCTCATTCAGATTCCAGCGGGGCATTTGATGCGAGCCGGGCCACGGAGCGGTCGAATCCCCCGCCGTGGATGTGGCGGCACTGGCAACAGGTGCCTGTTCTGTCATGAGCGCATTCCCGTTCGAGCCGTCCGATGTGCAGCCTGGCGCCCTGAACCGGGCACCGAAACCAGGCCTGATACCGGTACGATGACCTGACGAATCCGCACGATTCCCCGCAAAGGTTCGTGCCTGCTGAATGAACACCTGCCCGGCAACAGCGTGGAGACAGCCCGGCGGCAGGCGATGAGAAAATGAATCTGAACGTGACGGGAGCAGTCGGTTTCCCCGGTCCCGGGTTACTCCGCGGAA
>JAGQQC010000216.1 GCA_020426395.1 Planctomycetaceae bacterium | reverse complement strand
CCCACGGCATCATGGCTGGCCTGTTTGACTCCCCCTTCAGACCGATTCCCTTTCGAGTCCATTTTTCCGTAGGCACTCTTTTCGTTTGTCGATCGTCCTGGCACACCAAATGTTCCAAGCTGAGGACCAAACGATTGCCGAATAGAGTCCATCGCCGCCCGGGCTTCCCCAGTATCGCTTCGGATCTCACTCATGGACACCAGCATGATGAAGAACGTCAGCAACAAGGACATCATGTCCCCATAGGTCACCACCCATTCAGGCACACCGGGAGGACCATCTTCGGGAGGCGGTTTAGGTTTCTTTTTCGCCATGCGAAGAACCTCCCTTGGGGAATGAACAAGAACGAGTCAACTAGGAATACATTGAATAAGAAACCAAACGGAATTGAACAAATACTGATGATCCAGGTGATTATTTCAGACGATGTCAGGCAGCCTCTTCCTTATCTCCTCCCCGTTGATTTTGGGGAAGGAATGTCTGTAGTTTCTGTTCCAGGACACGGGGGTTATCTCCTTCCTGAATCGAGATAATTCCCCGCACAATCACTTCGCGAACCATTTGTTCCTGACGAGAGTAGTATGAAAGCTTGTCCGCAAACGGCAGGAAGAACAAGTTGGAAACCACAGCACCATAAAGCGTGGTAATCAGCGCGACCGCCATACCAGGACCGATGGCCTCGGGATCGTCCATGTTTCCCAACATGATGATCAGTCCCATCAGGGTTCCAATCATCCCGAATGCCGGAGCATAGCGGCCCATGGTATCGAGCACCGATTTTCCGTTCTTGTGCCGTCCTGCTACGGCTTCCATTTCTGTCCGAAGCACCGTTTCCATCAGCTCGGCATCGGTTCCATCCACGGCCATTTGAATTCCCATCAGAATAAACGGGTCTTCAATGTCAGCCGTCTTGCCCTCAAGTGCCAGAATTCCTTCGCGACGAGCAACTTCAGCGAATTCAACAAGCTGTTTAACGACAGGCGCCAATTCCTGGGGTTTTGGGAAGAAGACTTTCATCACAATCTTCCCCATTGCGAAGAATGGTCCCAATGGAAACGCGATCATGCAAGCAGAAATCGCCCCCCCCACCACGACAGCGGCAGATGGATAGTCAATAAAGGAAGCAAAACTCGAACCTGGCGCAATCGCAATCGCAATTAATAACAGGGCAATACCAGCAAGCAAGCCGCCTACTGATGCTTTATCCATTTCACTGCCCCTCGTTGCTTCGTAACTTTATCTTTAAGTTGTCCTGAAACCGTTTACTCTGTCACAGCGTCCCTTGAGTAAACTCTGGAACAGAATGATCGCTAATCAGTTTCAGGTATCAGGTTCAGACAATTTGACTAAAAATAAAAAGGACTCTGATATTCATTCAAACAGGTTTAATAACTTAGCCAGTCGTGACCAGCAGGCGGATGGCCCGATGATAGGCCATCGACCTTTTAATCACTTCCTGAGCCGATTCTTTTACGATGAACCGATCCTCGGTCGTCAATGTGACGTACGTATCAGGTCGTTGTTCCACGAACTGAATCAGTTCGGCATTGACGACGAATTCGTCACCATTCAAACGAGTTAACTTGATCATCCCTGATCCTCACAATCTCCCGAACTCATACTCGCCTGTTACCGGAAAGTGAAACGAGAAAAGAACGTTTATCGACCCAGAATCAGAAGTTCATCCACCAATTCCTGAACCGAACTGATCACCCGAGCGTTACCTCGATAGTTCGTCGAGGCGACAATCAAATCGACCAGGTTACGTCCAATATCCGTGTTTGAAAGTTCAATCGCCCCCGCTTGAATGGTCCCCGCTCCAAAGTTCCCCGGAGTGGCCAAAAACGGAGGACCGGAACTAACCCCTTCACGGAAGGTTCCAGAACCCGCTTCCAGCAAACCTTGTGGGTTGGAAAATCGAGCCAAGGTAACCTGACCGAGGGTTCGAATGATCCCGTTGTCAAAGACACCGTTGATCACACCCGTTTCGTCAATCACAAAATTCGTCAGGGTACCCGGGTCCGAACCGTCCTGAGAGCTGAGTGAGATAGAGCTACCTGCCGATTCGGAAGAGATACCGGAAAGTTGCGAGAAATCGACGGTAATCTGCATCGGGCTGACTGCCGCCGTATTGT
Source organism: Planctomycetaceae bacterium (assembly GCA_020426395.1). Lineage (GTDB taxonomy): Bacteria > Planctomycetota > Planctomycetia > Planctomycetales > Planctomycetaceae > Polystyrenella. The sequence continues at coordinate 5,517 of JAGQQC010000216.1, read as the reverse complement.
CGCGAGTCACGTCGAAAATCGCTGTTCCTCCATCACTCACCTGTCCGTTACTGTCAAAGGTGATGAGGCCTGTATCCACGAATACATTCTGATCACTATCATCTTCACTCTCGATGAAGTACCGGAAAGTCGTTGAAGTTGAGGTCTGTGATTCGAGTACGGCGGACATCTTCACATTCACCGCTTGCCCCAATGAGTCGAATACGATGAAGTCAGTCAGCGTACTTTCTCCATCCGCAGACTGTGACTTGGCGAATGTGATTGCAATCGCTGAACTGTCAGACGACTGGATAAAGTCACCAATGGCCAGTTCCAGGTCGTTCACCGTACCGTAGTTCCCTTCGATGACGATTTCACCCGAACCGTTAATGGTGACTCCTGGTGAACCGGGGATCGTGGCATCCTCACCAGAATCGACAATACCGAGTGTATCGTTAATGAAGGTCAGGAAATCATTTACGGTGGTTGTGCTATCGATGTCCAGCGTACGTGTTGCTGTTGAGCGACCTCCCTTTTTGGAAGTAAAGGTGATCGTATCTGGAATCGTATCGAACAAGGTCACGGAAGACGCCCCCGAAGCCGCTCCGGAACGCAGGTTTTGAAGTGTGGTGGTTCCGCTCGCCACGCCGACACCACTCTCAAATAAAGCCTCGCTAGTGATGATGGAACCTTGTGTTCCAGCGCTACCGGTCGATAACAATGCACCGCTCATTGAAATGTTTTGGGTCTGTTGAGCAACGTTTAAGTCGCCCAAAGGGATTTCAATACTGGTTAACTGCGTGGTAATCAAGTTGAAGTCATCATCGACCCCATAACCTTGAACCCGCAATCCCTGAGCGTTGACCAGAATGTTGTCGCTGTTCAAGGTAAAGTTACCGTTTCGAGAATAAACATCCCCGTCGGAACCTTCCAGAACAAAGAATCCATCCCCTTCGATGGCCAAGTCTGAGGGAGACGTACTGTTGGTCACCGATCCCTGGGTGAAGTCCCGCACGATTGCCGAGGTCGTCGCACCCAGACCGATCTGACGGGGGTTCGTACCACCGTTATCTGCCGAAGGACGCGAACCGACGCTCAAGGTTCGGGATAGCTGAGTCGTGAAAAGCACACGCGATGCTTTGAAACCGTTTGTTCCAGCGTTCGCGATATTGTTACCCAATACGTCGATGGTGGTTTCATTAAGTGTTAAACCGTTAAGAGACGTATTCAGTGCAGATGTAAGACCCATAAAGCCCCCCCAGGCCTGTTGTACAGGTTTCGTACTGATTCAAATTGTCAGGTTTACCGCGAAAACGTTTTCTGGTTGTTTTCAACAGTGACCTCTGTTGATATCGACCACATCCCGGTCTGTATCAAATAAATACAGCTGAGAAAGTGGACCACCGCCAACTGCGCACGCAGTAAAGCACTCTATCTTGTGAGATCGGCCTGTCGTTGATTACCGAATGAGTAAAATCAGATCGACTGTTAATCTCCACCCAAACTACCTGCCCTACCAATCAATCTGATTGCTCGTTATTAAGCCGCCAGATTGATACCACTCACGAGTGACATCGGCAGTGTCGTTTCTCCAATGCCCAAATAAACCTCGCCTTCATTTATGAAAGCGCGATCCACAACGCCATTCACCGGCAGGCCTGCTTGAGTCGTTCCGTCCACGCTTTTGCCAATCAAGGAAGCGGCATTGTTTAGCTGCTGTGTCGCCAACGTGTTGAGCTGGGTGGTATTCAACGTTTCCAGCGTGTCCGCCAGATCCCGACTCGATGTCAACGATTGCATCATGGAAAGCTGACTGAGCAATTCCTCGTTGGACGTAGGTTGTGTCGGATCCTGATTCTGCAATTGGGTAATCAGCATCAGCATGAAGTCTTCCGGTGTCAACGCATTGAAACCGGCCTGCGATGCATCGACAAATTGGTTACCCGCGTTCGTTGTATTGCTGGCGCCGTTGACTGAATCTACCGCCATGTTTGTACTCTTCTTCCGTGAGGAGACTGAATTAAATGATTTGTTCCCTGCAACGTACCTGGGCAAGGGAGTTGTTAAATCTCAACATCAATGTTATCCATTGACCAATGGGAAGAACGAGTCGGTTTTTCATTACCTTCGTCTTCTCCACCCTCATCTCGCTGTGAGGAATGATCTTGTTGCTGCTGACGTGGTTGTTGTCTTCGTTCCTGGTCCTGATCTTGGTCCTGCTGTGACTTATGTTGCGAACTTTGATCCGGCCGCCCCGGGTCTTGTAACGTGACTTCAATCCGTTCGACCAAGTGACCTTGTTGCTGCAAGGTTTCTTTCAATCCAGCAATTTGATCAAGTAGTAATTGCTGAGCCGCGGTACTTTGAACTTCCAGACGGGCCATGACGACCCCTTCCTGCCGGGTAACTTCAATACTCATTGATCCCAGTTGCGGTGGAGTCAGGCGGACTTTTAACTGCTGATGATTTTTATCCGCCACTCGAACCGATTCAGATAGCCTCTCCAGAAACTCGTGTGATTGAACCGCTGGTAACGTCGTGGAAATACCGGATGGTCGCCCCGCTGCTCGATCTACGGCAACGGAACGGGAGGCGGGAGCCCCCTCAATGGCATTCACCACCGGTTGTGTTTCCGCATTGGCTGTTTTGAGGCCATCAACAGCCGCTTTCGTTGCGGCGACATCCAAACCTGAAGCCACCGGCACCGTCACTTTGTTATCACGGGTTCCCTCCGGACGATTTCGATTCGTTTGTTGAACCGGCTCTCCCTCATTAATGTTTTCAGTCGTCTCGCTGGAGGTCTTCGTTTTTTCAGCACGACGTCCATTTCCGTTCGGTTCCGGCTCGACCTTACCCTGGGGAGTTGTTTTTGATTCCTCAGATGAAGACTTGTCTTGGTTTGAATTTGGATTAACTGAATCAGAAGCAACGCCGATCCCCTGAGTATTCTCAGCCCTGGTAGGGAGTTGTTCAGAATTTTCGGTATCAGTGTCGGTTTGAACGATCTCGGTTGTAACCTGATTCGCAAGTTCCGTATTTGCATTGAATTGTTGATTTGTAGACGAAGATCGGACTTGCCCATCCTCGTTATTCGTTGCTGGCTCCTCGTGCGTGTCAGACAGTATTCCTGGGGTTAGGATATTCTCCGAACCTGGTCCGCTGGCCACCGGATTGATACCAACAGGATTGAGATTGGTTTCTGGCGTTTCAACGGGTGCATCGCCAGAACCATCAGCCTGCAGTGCGGGTGAGGCTTCTGTATTTTGCAAAACAGTTTGGCCTATTGCTTCCGTCTCTCCGGCGAAGGCTTCCACGATCTGATTGACTAATTCCTGTCCAGCATCTTCCCCCGTATTCAGCGGAGCGTGGGGGTTACCGTTTTCAACAGGGGTCACCAGTCCCGCAACCACTTCCTGAATTGTGGCGGCGATATTCGAAGGGTCGATTGGGGAATTCGTTCCCTCCGCCTGGGCCTGTTGGCCGACTTTCTGGGCAATCAGTCCTAAAAGTAATTGTCCAGGAATCTGTAGTTTACCCTCGGGGTCACTCTCAAAAAATGGATGGGTTACCTCCGGTTGTTCGCCCGATTGCGTTCCCTGTATTTGTTTCAAAAACTCTTTCCCGAAGCTGGCGGGTGGTTTGAAACTGGAATCTGTCTCAGAGGATTTTTGCAGCAGTTGTGAGACGACTTCGTTGAGAACCGCTAATGATTCACTTATCGATTCCGAAAGTTCTACCTGCTCGATTTCAGAATTAGTCTCGGAAAGTGTCTCTGATGCTGTTTCAGAAGTTTCAGGAGACGGCGCTGACTGCGCCACGCCGGAATCAGCTACAGAAGAAGAATTCACAACTTGTTCCGGTTGACCATTGTCATTCGAGCTTTCGTTGACGGTCTCCTGATTCGCATTCGAATTGCGGGTATTATTGAATTCCGTCTCAGTCCGATTGCGTGTTGGTCGTTCTCTTAAAGCAGGTTCCGGTCTTGATGTATCACGGTCTTCCCGGGCAAAGCGATCACGTCGCAAAGGAGATGAATCCTCAGCGCGCGAAGTATCTGGTTCCGGTTCATAGGACTCGCGCGAAACAGGCTCTGTTGGCGGAGAAGATGCTCTACGATTCTCGATCTCGCGCGATTTTTTGAGCGCATTTTGATAGAAGGATTCACCCGAATTCAGTTCAAACGGATCAAACCGGACTGCATCGGGAGTCTGAGGCCGCAGATTCTCTGGTGATAGCGCAATCTGCAACAGTTTGGAGATATCGTTTCCAGCCATGCCCCCGCCTTCTCAAATGGGGTCGAGCGTTTTTGAAGCACTCCCATTCCCAATGGATACATCACAGCATCCTGTGTAATTGCAATCTGATATTCAGACACAACCGGAAATTTGGAGAAGACCTCAGTAATGGCATCGGCAGCAGGCAGGGCTGAACATCAACACCCAGTCGCTACCAAGGCCGAATCAGACGAGGAAGCGGGGAATGTTGGCAAACAATCGTCTTATTCTATCCGGGTGTCGTCCATTGCCGCTTTGGCGAGTGAGTTCAAAGGTTCACCCCGATAGATATTTTGAAATATCTGCTTGCCGCGTTCCTCTACTTCTACTTGATCAGAATCGGCAAACTGGCGCAAAATCTTGGAGATTTCTTTGTTGTCCATCTCTTTTAAGAGGATTACGCAATCTATAAGGTCAAGCGTCATTAAATGATCCACCTTTTGAGCGTCTGGTTTAAGTGACTGAATCACTCCCCGCGCCCGTTCGACCTCCGCTGAGGTATTTCGCTCAATTACGCCCTGGAGCTCTTCCTGGAATTTTGTCCGGCTCTGTTCCAGGTTTTCCTTCTCTTCTTCAATCCTTTTTGCTTCTTTACGCAGATTCTCGCCAATCGTACTGAAGATGTTATTCTGCTCATGAATCCCAACGACGCGAATCGCCCGCTGGATGGAAACATCTTCATGGGAAGGAGTTTGCGTCTCTTTATGCTCCTCTTCTTCAAGGAGATCATTCTCGGAAGGATCGAGCCCCTGCATAATCATCTTGATATCCTGGATCGATTGGGGGTTCAGCGTCCCTTGATTCCAGTAAAAGGCAAAGACAATTCCCTGGGTGATTAAGGTGGCAACCGCCATCACCCCAAATACAGTCCCTAATGTTCTTAACATGATTCCATGCTCCTCCATGATCTATTTATTAGACGGAGACGTTTCCTATCGACATCCGTCGAAACGATAAAGCGAGGACTTGCGACTGCCCATTACCATTGGGCTGCGCGCCAGGCTTCTTCTCGTTCAAGATTTTCGTGATGAATTTGTTCCCGATTATGTTCTTCCTGCTTGCGGGTTTTTATCTTTTCCAGGACTTTGACATCCTGATCGGACTCAATGACCGCCTGACGACAAAGATTGATTCGTTCTTCCAGTTGCCGCCGGTTTTCATCGATAATGCGTATCTGTAAATTCAAATGCCCCAGATGAAATCGACGAGCCGATATTTTGTCGACATCCACCATTCCCCCTCGTCCAAGTTCTTTTATCTCTCG
>JAGQQC010000215.1 GCA_020426395.1 Planctomycetaceae bacterium | reverse complement strand
CGATGCGCTTCCCATCATCCGCTGCACTAACTGTGGTCGACCGTGCCGCGTCACACGTTCTGAAACGCATACCGGTTTCGGCTGGCGAACACCCCGCCTGGTGCGGGACGTCATAAAAGAGGATTGTTATGTCGCCCTGGAAGAGGGCGATCTCAATCCGATTGAACGACGGGAGGTTCTGCTCGCTCTCCTTCGTCTCTCGAACGACCCCACTCGGCATTCTGACTCGCCGATAACACATACGGAACGGAGTGACCGATGGCGAGGTTACATGGAAGAATGCATCGTAATTCTGCAGAAAGAATTCTGTTCCTATGAAAACCGCATCGCGGAAATTCAACGCGAAATGGGTGACTTCAACGCCTGCCTCAGCACGCTCGCCACCGTGAAACTGGACGCCGACTTTCTCTATCGCATGCTGGGCATCGACGTCATCCGCGAACTCGCCGAACAAGAGACATCGAGCGTGGGAATCAAACGCGAATGGCGGGAACCGGGGTTGTTTGTGGATTGAATTAATAAATACTTCACAACACACGGTCATCAACACAACTTTATCACGCGGAAACGCTACAAAACAGTTGCGACTTATAGAATGACACATGACTTTCAAACTATTCGTCATACACCATCCCAGAGTAAGCCTGTCCAATTTGGAGGGAATTACTATGGAGATATTCGAGTGTGGCGGTGATACCGGAATGAGTTCTAATAGATTTAGCATGCCTGGAAAATATTTGATGAATAGACTGGATCAAAACCATATTCAGTAGCCCACTCAGCGCATCATCATGGAGAGTACCTCATGCCATTCATTTCAGAAGAAGAAGCTGTGAAGAATGTACTGGAATATCTAACAATAAATGACTGGAAGTTGGAAAAGATTGAATCTGTCGCTTATATGTCCAAAGAAGAATTCGAAAAAAGAATGGGAAAATCAATTGAGGTTGGATTTTATTCAGTAATTGTCACATTAGGCGATCTGAATTCTCCTCCAAAACTTGTGCTATGGGTGGACGATGAAGCAGGGTCGGTTGCCCCAAGAACGAAGTTATGAAATCCCCCAAATCTGTGTTAATCCGTGTCCATCTGTGGTTCCAAAAACAAAAAAACGCCCTGCAACTTTTGAAAATCCTCAGGCCGTAACCTGGTGTGGGAGGAATTTTCAAATTTCGTTGCAGGGCGTTCGCCGGGGTCCAGACTGATTCAGCTAATGAGGACTCATGGGGTGTTAATCAAAAGTCAGTCCGAATTCCGCCATCATCTCTTTCAATCGCCCCCGTGAGGGGACTTCCGTTTCTTAGAAGGAACTCAGGCTGGGATAAGTCTGAGTCTGGTTTCGAGAACCGGATTGGGCCAGGTTCTGGGCTCGGCCAGAGCGGGCTTCTTCGGTGGCTCGTTGGAGGACCAGGTCTTCACCAACGTTGCTGTTGGCAACAGCGATGTCCGGTGTCACTCCTGCTCCTGCCATTTCGCGACCTTTAGGTGAGTAGAACTTGGCAGTCGTGATTCGCAGGTTGCCAGAGACCGCTTGCAGTGGGAAGTGGGTTTGAACCGTTCCTTTCCCGTAAGAGCGTTCTCCCACGATAATGCCTCGTCCATTCTCCTGGATCGCCGCGGCGAAGATTTCGCTGGCACTCGCACTGTTTTTGTCAACCAGAACCACCAGGGGAGTTTTCCAGGTTTGTTCGTAGGTTGCGGTTTCCATCGACTGATCGCCGGCAGTTCGGCCCCGGGTCGACACGATTGTGCCGGAGGGGAGGAACTTGTTCGACAGTTCAATCGCGGTCGTCAACAATCCGCCCGGGTTGCCTCGCAAGTCGATGACCAGTGATTTCATCCCGCTGTTGTGCAGACTCCACAATGCTTTGTCCATTTCTTCACTCGACGCTTGAGCGAATTTCTCCAGTTTGATGTACCCGACATCGGAGCTGACCATTTTGTACTCAGAGACCGATTCGATTTTCACTCGAGAGCGAACCATCGTCACGTTAGCGGTTTTGCTGTCACGACGAACTCCGAGAACAATCCGGCTCCCTTCGGCACCCGTAATCCGATCCACCACCCAGTCGAGAGTTTTTCCAGAAACCGATTGACCATCGATACTCAGGATAACGTCTCCCTGCTTGAGGCCAGCGTTCGCCGCCGGTCCGTTAGGCAAGGTTTTCATGATCATGATGCTGTCCGCTTCCGGTTTGATCTCCACACCGATTCCGACGATATGATCTTCCAAAGTCGCACTCGGTTTCCGGTAGCTGTCTTCCGGCACGAAGGCGGAGTATTTATCCAAGGTCTCCGTAGCGGCGTAGACAAACTCGGTCACCACCGCTGATCCCCGCAGACCGACAGTCTGCTGAGCCATGTTGATGGTCTGGTAAATCAAGTTGAGGGCATCGCTGGAATTTTTAACCGGGTACTTCTGGTACATCTGACGCAAGCCACTCCGGAAGTTGCTCACCTGCTGAGCCGACGGAGAAATCTGGTTGGCAGTAAGGAAGTACTGATTCTGAATGGCCAGGTCGAGGTTACCGAGAGCATATTCAGCACGATCTTTGTAAGAAGTCGGTTGAATATGACGAGTATCGATCAAACGGGCTGTCTCCTGGTAAACCGAAAGGGCTTGTTGAGTACTGATATTCATAATGAACCTCCCTACAACAGGGTCGCCATAACGGGCCGCCAGTTTACGTTCACGTTCTTCACGAGGACTGAGGGTACTAGCCGGTTGATCAACAGGCTGTGACGGAGCCGGAGTGGTCGAGGGAGTTGATTGATACTGTTCCAGAAGTTCACGCAACTTCTGAATGTTCAACTGAAAATCCTGATTACGATCTGTGCTGGAATCGGTCGGGGTGTAGTAAGACCGCTCGTAGCTGGGACGTTCTTCGCGGTAATCATTCGCTGGACGGCTATAGCCCATCTGTTCGATATGCGACCGCAGCAAATCTTCCAGGGTAGGGGTAGAGGCGGAGGTCGAAGCCGAGTTTCGGTGGTACTCTTCATACCATCTGTCTGGAGCCCGACTTTGTCCCTGATTACTGGTCATCTGATTTTGTGAATCAGAAGCGAAGGGGTCTGCAATATTGTTGTAGCGGGAATGATCTTCGAGATAGTCGTAGCTGCGACCGGAAGAGAGTGGTTGACTTAACCATTCTTGAAGGTCACTGGGCTCGGCCCCGTTAACAGTAGCTCCGAAGAGAAACATCACTGACAGGAGGCAGGCTCCCATTACGCGGCTGACCATTTGTTTGGCCGACCATCCGGTGTTGTTCAATTGAGTTTGATCAGCTTGGGCATTGATTTTATGAGTCATCATGATTCCGTCCTTTATTTTCAATGTTTGTAGGGGTTGGTTAGAAGTCAGGAGTTAACTTGTTGGCGTGGTATGGGAGAAGCTTTCAGGCAACCGAGAGAACGACTGGCTTCTCTTCTTCACTCTCGAGGGCCGCTTCCGTTTGATCCGCTTCAGCAGGTTCTTCACAAAGCTCTGCCCGCAGGACACGGACATCAGCAGGGGCTTCGATACCCAGTTTGACATGCCCCTTACCTGTCCTAATCACTTTGACAACGATGTTTTCACCAATTTGGATCATTTCTGTTTTTTTGCGGGTCAGTACTAACATGATTTCATCTCCTTTGAACTCAATAATGAGGATTGGATTATTGGTTAAGAATCTTTTTGCAACTCTTTGCTGAATCACTTCGACTCAACAGAAGAGCATTAATGCCAACAGCGTGCCAAACCCAAAAACCGCAACAAAAACCAACACCATAAATCATCTCAACTTGTTTCTCTATAAACACTTATAATTTTCTTTCAGCAGAACACACAAAATCATAATGGTACTTTTTTCAAGGAAAGCTGTATCAGACCTTGTCGATTATTCAAGATACTCAACCGGTTAAGCATTGAATTTGTTACCAGTCGGATTTACAAAATTATCATTTTGTAAACAAGCCACACAAAAAGAAAACGAGCTAGCTAACTAATTTTTGAAATTGCTATATAGATGTGAAAATATGGATGGCGCTTGCAATCGCGTTTTTGATCACACTCTTTGGCACGGGGTGTGCTTAATCTGATCTCACCCAAGAGGGAGTACCCGCTGGGAGAAACAAATTAAAATTGAAAAACCCCATCCATCAAAAGGAGCGTTGAAATGAAAGCTTTCAAAACTTTGGCCCTGGTTGCTGTTGCCGGTTGTGTGTTCGCGGGTGCAGAAGCTGCTCAGGCAGGACCACTTGACTTCCTGAACCCCTTCTCATGGGGCAATCAGAATTACTACAGCAACCCCAGTTTCAGCACGGGCACCGTCTGCGGCCCCAATGGTTGCTACCCCAGCACCAATTGTGCGAACGGGCAATGTTCACCCACATATTCCACCTACCGCACAAACTCGACGAACTGCGTAAACGGCCAGTGTTACCCCGCCTACTCGCAGCCTTACGGCTCGACCTACGCCGTTCCCAGCAGCACTTACTCCGGAGCCAGCAACTGCCCAGGAGGCATCTGCCCTCCGACCACTAACTACTACCGGATGCCTTCTACATCCTCGACAACACCGGTTTACTATCCACCGGCAACGAACAGCTATTCGTCGCCAGTGATCCAACCAGTGAGCGGTAACTACAGTCAGCCGAGCATGAATACCAACCAGGTGAACTCCCCGTTTTACAACTAACGGGCGAATCTGAGCCGAAATCACTCAATACGAAAGCCACCGAAGTCCCTTCGGTGGCTTTACTTATGCGCAGCGAAGCCTATAATCCCAAACTCTATTAACAGTGATTTGCGTCGATTTGGCACGATTCTCCAGGCCAGGAAGTGGGTTGGCTTGCGTTCTCCCTGCGGATACTTATACTAAGCGATCCTTGAGAAACCCTCTGACCCCTATTTTCCAGCACTTTCCACCTGGAATCAGTTTCATCAATAGCGGTCGGGGTCTTGAATTTGATCTCAGCCATTTAAGCATGTAGTTATAAAAAAAGAGACTTCTCCGATGACTCAAAAATGCGAAGTTTGCGGCAAAGGGCCCCAGATGGGCAACAAAAAAGTGGAACGGGGTATGCCCAAGTACCTGGGTGGTAACGGCCGCAAAACTACCGGGATCACCCGTCGTCAGTTCAAACCGAACCTGCAACGCATCCGCGTACAGGAAGGGGGCAACGTCGTCCGCAAACGGGTCTGCACTCAATGCATCCGGTCGAACAACGTGACTAAAGCCGTCGTTCGTAAACCGTTCACGATTCCTGCCTCCAAGTAGAAATCCGACCTGAACCAGTTAGAGCGGAAAGATGTCTCATTTGCAAAGATAAGACTGTCTTTCCGCTTTCTTTGCTGCGCCCCGCAAAAGTATAACTGAGTTCCCCTTCCGTCTCTGACAAGTAGGTGTCTCAATTCGAGAACACTCTTGACGGAACAATGTTTCCCTCGCTGATGATTTCGAGTTTCTGGAGCAAACATGTCCCTTTCTCAGGAAGATGTGAAAAAAGTGGCCAGCCTCTCACGGCTCGCCTTGAGTGAAAAAGAACTCGCCCAGATGCAGGAGCATCTCGGTCAGATTCTCGATTACTTTGAAATCCTGCAGGAAGTCGACACGGAAAATGTCGAACCGATGGCTCATGCGATCGAACTGCACAACGTCTTCCGTGAAGATGAAATTCGCGAATCGCTCCCTCGGGAAGAAGCTCTCGCCAATGCTCCCAAAACAGATGGCAAATACTTTCTGGTTCCCGAAATCCTTCGGCAAGACAAGTAAACGCGCCTCTCGTTTTATTCCACAACTATCCAGATTTCTCTTTATCGAAATATATTAAGGAACTCACCGCCATGTCCCTCGTCGGTGCCCCCGCCTCCGAGCTTCTCTCTCTGATGGAAAAAGGAGAGACCACCGCGGTTGAAGTCATGCAGGCTCATCTGGACCAAATCAACCAGACCGACGACAAAGTCGATGCCTATCTACACGTCGATGCGGAAACAGCTCTAAAAAAAGCGGCTGATGTCGATGCTCGACGTAAGGCAGGGGAGTCCATCGGTCCTCTGGGAGGACTTCCGATTGCAATCAAGGACGTCCTTTGCACCAAAGGAGTCCCAACGACCTGCTCCAGTCGTATGTTGGAAAACTTTGTGCCGCCCTACGACGCCACTGTGATGCAAAAGCTCACTGCTGCCGATGGCATCATGATCGGTAAAGTGAACATGGACGAGTTCGCGATGGGTTCTTCCACCGAAAACTCCGCGTTCAAGAAAACCAAAAATCCCTGGAACATCGAACATTCTCCTGGTGGTTCTTCGGGAGGCTCCGCTGCCGCAGTCGCTGCCATGACAGCTCCGCTTTCGCTCGGTTCTGATACAGGGGGTTCCATCCGCCAACCCGCTCACTTCTGTGGTGTCGTTGGGATGAAACCGACCTATGGGCGCGTTTCCCGCTACGGTCTCGTCGCTTTCGCCAGTTCGCTCGATCAAGTCGGTCCGTTCGCCAACGATGTGCAGGGAGCCGCCTTACTTCTGGAAGCGATCGCAGGACACGATCAGCTTGACTCAACCTCTGTTCCCAAAGAAGTGCCCAGTTACACTGCTTCACTGGACGAGCCCTTGAAGGGACTCAAAATCGGTATCGTTAAAGAACATTATGTCGAAGGCATAAACGAAGAAGTCGAACAGACAGTACGCGACGCCTATAAAGTCTACGAATCACTCGGGGCCGAACTGGTCGATATCAGTCTGCCGAATTCAAAGTACTGTGTCGCCGCCTATTACATTATCGCCCCCGCGGAAGCCTCCAGTAACCTCGCTCGATACGACGGTGTTCATTACGGACATCGGGCGGAGAACTTCGACAGCATGATCGAAATGTATTCCCGCAGTCGAGGGGAAGGGTTCGGCACCGAAGTCAAACGCCGCATCATGCTCGGAACCTACACTCTTTCTGCTGGTTACATCGATGCCTATTACCTCAAAGCCCTTCGGGTTCGCCGGTTGATCCGCAATGACTTCGACGAAGCCTTCAAAAAAGTCGACGTCATCGCCTCGCCGACATCGCCGAATACGGCCTTCAAAATCGGTGGCCTGATCAACGATCCGTTAGCGATGTACCTGGAAGACATTTATACGATCAGTGCCAACCTGGCAGGTTTGCCGGGGATATCGATTCCGGCAGGGATCAGCAAAGCAGGCCTGCCTATTGGACTTCAACTGCTGGCCGCTCCATTCGAAGAAGAAAAACTGCTACGGGCTGCCCGCATGTTTGAAAAAGAAACTGGCTGGACGTCAAAACGCCCGACGCTGAATTGAAGATTTTATTAACCACGAAATACACGAAAGACACTAAAAAGAATTTAACCAAGGGATCGTCCTGATCTCTTTCGTGCTTTTCGTGTATTTCGTGGTTCTCAAATTACTGGTTTGAATTTGATTCGGATATCATCACGATGGATTACAAAGTTGTCATCGGTTTGGAAGTGCATGTGCAATTGCTGACGAACACCAAGTTGTTCAGTGGCTGCATCAATAAATTCAATCCGGATAACCCCAACGTTCAAACAGATCCGGTCACCATCGGGTTACCGGGGACGCTTCCCGTTATGAACCGCAAGGCATTTCGCCTCGCGCTCGAAACGGCCCTCGCTCTCAACTGTACGATCGCCAAATTCACCAAGTGGGACCGGAAACAGTATTACTATCCCGACCTGCCCAAAGGTTATC
>JAGQQC010000214.1 GCA_020426395.1 Planctomycetaceae bacterium | reverse complement strand
GGCGCAACTGTTCCTCCGCATGAAGGCTGATCCGGCGAAAATTTGTATTGGGCATCAGGGAAACAAAGATGACCGCGAGAATGAACTGGCACACGAATATCATCGTCACCTGGCTGAACTTGGTTTCAATGTCCAGTTTGACCGCGTGGGGCTTTCTAAATACAAGCCAGATAAATGCGCACTGCAAATTCAGAAACTGATCGAAAGCGGACATACAGAACGCATTCTTGTCAGCCACGATGCGGTTCCGTACGTGTATACCAAATATGCCACGGATGAAAATAGTGTCGACGGTTGGGAATACGACCCGGTTGATTTCACCGCCTGCTCCACGTCACTCGTTGAAGAACTCAAAAAACTGGGTGTCAGTGATCAAACGTTGTACCAGATACTGGTGCAGAATCCGCAGAAGGTTCTTGGCTTCTGCTGAGAAGAATTGTGAATCACTAAAGGATCTTCATTTAGGGGTCGGCAGATAATTCCGTTTCTTCGCCGTCCAGTTCTTCATCAGTAGTGACGATATACTGTTCCCCTTCGATTTCGACGACGTCTCCCGGGAACAGTTTCTTTCGACGACGTGTTTCCACTTGATCGTTGAGTAACACTTCGCCTGCCTGGATGAGGACTTTTGCTTGTCCCCCTGTGGAAACAACTCCGATCAACTTCAGGAATTGATCAAGTTGTATTGACTCTTCATCTCGAGGGGGCTTCTTCATCGTATGTTCCAGGCAGAAAGCGAATGTTCGTTGGATCAAGTTTCCCTGTTATATCGTCGGATTAAGAGGACAAACAGTCTGGAAACCAGGAGGGTAAGCAATTCCCCGGCGGGAAACAGGGGTTTTCTCCCCATTTGACCCTACGGGTAATCACGCTTTATCATAAATCTATTAGAGCTTATCAAGACGCCTCATCCAACTTGATATTGTGTGCAACTATGAGTACGGGAAGAAGCAGGAAATGACAATGAAAGTGCTACTGACGGATCGCGGTTGGGCTGATTTTGGCATTGAACGAAAATTGCTTGACGAACATGGGTATGAACTCATTACTTCGGAAAAGACCGACGAAGACTCTCTGGCAGAATTAGCCAAAGAGGTGCATGCCATTGGAACCTGTTGGGCCAAAGTGACTCGCAAGGTGATCGAAAACGCTCCGAACTGCAAGACCGTGGTGAGGTATGGAATCGGTCTCGATAACATCGATGTCGAACGGGCAACCGAGCTGGGGATGGTGGTGACGAATGTTCCCGATTACTGCGTGATTGAGGTGGCGGAGCATACGCTCGGTTTTATTCTCGCCTGTAATCGTCGCATTGTGCAGCTCAACAAGATGATGCAGTCGGGTAAGTTTGAACGCATGCTGAATCCGCCTATTGTTCGACTGGCTGGGCAAACGCTCGGACTGGTCGGGTTTGGCCGCATTGCCCGGGAAGTTTTTTCGAGGGCAGTGGGGATGGGTCTTAAAGTCATTGCCCATACTCCGTCTGGGAACAACTATGGGCTCGATTGTGAGATGGTTTCTTTTGAGGAATTACTGGATCGTAGCGACTACATTTCCCTCCATTCACCACTCACTGATGAGACGCAGCATCTCATTGGTTCTAAAGAACTTAAAGCGATGAAGCCGACGAGTTTTCTACTCAATACCTCGCGTGGAGGATTGATTGACACCGAGGCCTTGAGGGAGGCGATTGAGAAGAAAGAAATTGCGGGAGCAGCGCTCGATGTCTTCGAGCAAGAACCCCCCAATCTGGAGGATCCCTTCTGGCAGGATGAACGCATGATCGTCACACCACATGCCGCTTTCGTTTCGGAGGAGTCTTTGGAGGATTTACGCATCCGGGCGACCGGACAAATCATACAGGTGTTACAGGGCGAACAACCGGATAACGTGATTAATCCGCATGTTTATAACAAGTAAGGCTTGCGCTCGAATCGGCGTGATACTCCGGTGAGAATCGGCAAGTAGTCCGGGTTAAAAGAGCATTTCCGAGCTAGATTCAGGGTATGAAAATCCGTTGAATTCCGTCAACTGGGCCCGGTGGGCGGAATTGGGTGTACGGATGATTGCGACTCAACCATCGTAGTGAAGCCTGGATATGTCTTCGGAACTGGATCTCCTCCACGAACAGCTAGACGAAAAAGACGAACTCGTCGCTGCGCTAACCGCACGGTTAGAGCAAGCGGCCGAGCAGTTGGACCGTCTGCATCGTCTCGGAGTGGACCGGGCTCTCATCAACTGTGCGACCACGCCGCTGCCTCCCCCTCCTCCACGCAAACCGAAACCGTCCAAGACGGAACCGCTTCACGAAGACCTCCAGAAGCTTATCGAGCAATGGGACGCACTCCAGGCGAATAATTCTTTCGGTCGTATCGAAATCCAAATCGGTGAAGTTCGTGATCTCATCGTGCAGCTTTCACAGTCGGTACGCGAACAGCAGGCAATGGTGCCTCAGATGCCGATATCGGCATCCCCCCCCATTCAACCCGCGCCGCAGGCACCCGCCGCGCATCCGGACTTCGAAGATGGCCATGTCGAACTGCCGGATAACCTGTTTGGTGAACAGAAGCCCCAGACTACACCAGCAAGTCCTGCCTATGAAGGGGACTTATCTGACTGGGATTCCATCAAACAAAACCTGTTGTCCACTGGAGGAGAAGGGGCTGCCCACGCGATGCCTCACCCGGTGGATGGAGAAGGAGCATATTCTTCAGCCGAAGAGCAGTCGTCGCAAACCGACGTTGCAAGAAAGGAAGCTGAGGAAGCTGCCTTCCTGGCGGAACTGGCGGAGCTGATTCCCGAAGGCTTGCGAGACATTGATCTCGACAATGCGTCGCACAATGAAATCTCACGGGCACTCGAAGAGCGGGATGAATATATTTCTCGCTTGCTGAACTACATTACTGCGGTTCACAAAATTGACATGAACTGGGATATCATCTCTCAAGGTCCAGAAGCACTTCACCAACGTTTACTCAACTTGCAATCACAACTGGAAACGAAACTACGCTTGGCCGAAGTTTCGATCGCGGTCGAACGGGCCAAACTGGGCCGCGACGAAATGCGCATTCGCCAACTCGAATCGAATGCTCAACGCGTATTGAAGCGGCTTGGGCTTGATCCGACCGATCCGCAATCGATGGCTAAAATTGAAAAACTCGAATTCTCTCAAGCTGCTGGAAGTGACCAGGTCTCCGGTGGAAACTGGCGACGTCTGCTGGGACTGGGTAAAGAAGAAACGCCAGAGTGATTTTCCCTTAAATAGGCTTCTTTTGTGGGAAAACATAAATTCCAAGTCACTCCCTCATCTGTTTGCTAGTCGGCTCAAGAGAGGTGTTCCGCGTTCCCCGGTTACTGCCTACAATAGGTAAACGATCTGAACATTGCAGATTTTCCTATTTCTGTCCTGTCGAGTAGCTTCGGAATGGCGACTTCCCCGTTTGAAAAACCAGAACAGCACGGGCGAACACTCTTAAAGAGCTGGTCGTCATCAGTACTTTTTCATGCGATGATCTTTCTCGGCTTGCTTTACTGGTTTGGCTCTCCTGAATCCGGGCTGGGAAATCGGGATGGCTCACTGTTGAATTTCAATAAAGTGGGGCTCGAAATAAAATCACCCCAGACGGACCAGTTCGAAGCACGGCCAGACGAAACGGTCGCTGAAACATCTACTTCGGAAGCGAACGTGCAGCCGAATGTGCAACCTGAGGAAAACCCGTTCGAACGTTTACCGTCCGAGTTAACCACCTCTCCTCTGAAGAAACAGGACCCTGTTCTGGGAACGGGACTTCCTTCCTCGATCGATTCCGCATTAAATCGCCCGTCAGCATCCAGCGAAGGTTCTCTCGTTCAAGAAGCGAGTGGTGACTTGCCCCCCCAAGCAACGGCTCCTCTGGGAATTGGAGAAAGTGCTTTTCTCGGTATTCGATCCCAGGGTGAAAAAGTGGTCTTCTTGCTCGATCGTTCCTCCAGCATGAGCGGGACCTATCTCGATTCGAAAGTCAAACCCCTGTCGGTTGCCAAGTCCGAATTGAAAAGAAGCTTGAACGCCCTTTCTGCATCGCATCAATTTCAGGTCATTTTTTATCATGAAACGACTTGGGCTCTGGGTTCGCGCGAAGATGTAAGCACGGGGATTAAACTATTACCAGTTTCCGAATTGAATCTGAACCTGGCGCATAATTTTGTTGCTCAAATTCGAGCTGATCGAGGAACAGACCATCTCAAGGCGTTGGAACTTGCTCTCAGTTTACATCCGGATGTCGTCTACTTTTTGACCGATGCGGATACGAAACTTTCCAGCAATGAACTTCGGCGGCTCAAAAGAATGAGCCAGGGAACAATCATCAACTGCATCGAATTTGGGAAGGGAATACAAATCGCCGGGACGGGGGCCCACGAACGTAATTTCCTGCAGAGGCTTGCTGCCGATACTGGAGGAACTTATCGCTATTTCGATATCACCCGGTTTTGATGAAAGAACAAATTTATCCTCCTTCAGTTCTTTGCCCGGCCATTCAATCATGTTCCAGCATAGTCGTCATCTCTTGATTCCCTTTGTCCGAATGGTCGGTACTTTGCGGATGCTGTTTGCGTGTTTGCTCATCGGTTTGTTTGTGGACGGGAGTGCGAACGCCCAGGACAACAATTTCCTGCCGACCGATCAAATCGAGGTTCGTAAATCGAACACCGGATTAACCAATCGCCTCAAAGGACAAATCATCGATTTCAATGGTGAGGAACTTCAATTTCGAGACAGTTCCGATAACCTGATACACTTTTTCGCTGCGGAGGATATCCTCCAAACCCGTTATCAACAAAGTCCCGAACATCAGCAGGGTGCCGAACTGCTGGAGCAGCGGAAATACGAAGAAGCGGAACGAGTTTTGGAAACGGCACTCAAGGTTGAACCCCGAGAATGGGTGCGGCGAGAACTGCTGGCGTTACAAATCCAAGTGGCATTGGCTCGGTATGATTATGAAAAAGCGGGAAATCGATTTATCGCCCTCACTTCCAGTGACCAGCAGACACGTCATTTTCACCTGATCCCGCTCAATTGGCGTGTACCGGAACGTGCCTCCGATGAAAAGCCTCATTCATTTCCAGGTGAGGTTTCCGAAGCGACTGCTCAGCGTTGGTTGGCAGACAGTGATCCTGTTGCTCAATTGCTGGGGGCAAGTTGGCTACTTTTTAGAGAACCTGATTCAACGAAACTTTCGCGGATCTTTTCCCAGTTAAGCCGAAACGTGAACGAACGGATCAGCAGCCCGCACCAGATGCGGGTCTGGCGACAATATGTTTACGAGGGACGCTATTCCGAACGGGAGCTGACCCATTGGGAATCAAGGATTGAATCACTCGATCAATTAGATCGATCTGGACCTTATTATTTGCTGGCAACGGCCTATGCGCAGAAGCTGGAACATGATCATGCAGCCGTCCGTTGGTTATGGCTTAAGGCAAATCAGTCGCCGGATCACTTTCTGGCGAGCGATGCTCAACTGCGGGCCGCCGAAGCATTGGTTCAAACTGGACTAACTCGACAGGCAGTCATCGTTTACAGGGAACTGGCAGAAGCGTATCCTGAAAGTCCGGCAGGGAAACTGGCGATCGAACGATTACAGCCTCCTTCACCTTAAAATGATCAAATCATGACCAGACTGCTGAATGGAGGCAGTCCTCTGGAAGAGAAATATGAATTGGAAACCTGGCGTATTTGTGCTGTTACTGGGCCTCATCGTCCTTTCACCTTCGTTGCTTTACGCTCAGGATGAGCCTGCAGAACGCGTTGCCCCGCAGCTCTCGCTGGAAGAACTGGTGCAGGCCGGAGGGGCCATTGGATTTGTTATTCTCCTGTTGAGTATCGCGATGATTGCACTCATCGTGGAGCATGCCCTCACGATTCGACGCAAGGTTCTCATGCCGGTCGGTCTTGCGGAAAAAGTTCATCAGCATCTAACAACAGGTCAATTGGAACCGGCCAAACAGGTTTGCCGGGAAGAACCCAGTTTTCTTGCCAGTCTTCTATTGGCTGGGCTCAATGAAGTTGGTCTGGGCTATGCGGTCATTGAGAAATCGATGGAAGACGCCAGTGTTCAACAAGCTTCCCGTTTGTATCGAAAAATTGAATATCTTTCGTTGATTAGCTCGATTGCTCCGATGCTGGGACTTCTGGGAACGGTTTGGGGAATGATTCAAGCGTTCCTCGAATTTACCGTTCAGGAAAACCCGCTCCCTTCGGAACTGGCCCCAGGTATTTATCGGGCACTAGTGACCACCTTGTTAGGTCTGGGAGTCGCCGTTCCCGCGCTCGCTTCGTTTGCGATCTTTCGCAATCGTATTGATGAACTGGTTGCGGAGACTTCGCTGATGGCCGAACATGTTTTCAGTAGCTGGCGGAGAGCCCAATTGAAACAAAAGCCATCGTCTGCCTCAACTCGTGTTGTCTCTCACCCAGATGAGGCGTAACGATGCGGATACCAGTCCGGGAACATAATCGCGGGTTTGAGTTCAATGTCACCCCGCTGATCGACATTGTTTTCCTGCTCGTCATTTTTTTTCTGGTGGCCAGCCAATTGGTTCAGCACGATTCCGCCCGTGAAGTTCAACTTCCTGTGGCAAATCTGGCTCAGGAAGAGGACCGGGGACAACCGAACCGATTGACTATCACCGTGTCCGAAAATGAAGAGTATTCTCTCGGGGGCCGGATATTGCCTCAGGTGGAGTTATTACAGATCATCGATCGTACAGAACTCGATGCCGCAGTTCGTTTCCGCACCGATAAGGATGTCCCTTTTCGATTGATCGAACCTCTGATGCATGCCTGCGCCAAGCGGGGGATTACCGACGTCAGTTTTGCGGTCGAGCAGAAGTGAGCTGAGCCTTTCCTGTTTCTATCGCGACTCGTTAAGATATCTGCGGCTTCGAATGCTTTTAGTCTTCCTCTTCCCCCTTGAATTTTCAAAGTGACCCTTCCACATGAATGCTCTGGAACTGACAAAGCAGTTAATCTCTTTTGAATCGACGAGTTGTTTCTCGAATGTTGCCGTGACCGATTTCGTTGACGAGCAATTAAAATCAACGGGGTTTGTTACTGAGCGAATCAACTACATCGACAAAAACGGGGTCGCAAAGTCGAACGTAGTCGGAAAGAAAGGGGAAGGAGTTGGGGGGCTCGCCTTTTTCGCACACAATGACGTTGTGCCTGCAAATCCCTGGTACGTCGCATCGCCTGGTCCTTTCGAGCCGACCATTAATGAGGACAAATTATATGGTCGCGGAAGCTGTGACATGAAGGGATCCCTGGCTTGTATGCTGAGCGCCGGTGCGGCTGCAAGCGCAGAGGGGATGAAGCAACCCGTCTACATCGTGTGTACGGCTGACGAAGAAGTGGGGTACGTGGGCGCGAAAAACGTCGCCGAACATTCCGAGTATTATCAAGAGATGGTTGAACACGGAACGAAAGGGATTATCGGCGAACCCACCATGCTTGAAGTGATTCACTCGCATAAAGGGACATTCGGTTTTCGGGCGACAGCACACGGAGTCGCTGCTCATTCCAGTACCGATAAAGGAGTTAACGCGAATCTGACGATGATCCCGTTTCTCACCGAAATGAAACGGATCTACGATGAAACAGTCGAAGATCCGTATTGGCATAACAAAGAATTTACCCCTTCTGGGATCAGTTGGAATATCGGCATCAACGATAAAACGCTTGCCTGCAACATTACTCCTCCGCAAAG
>JAGQQC010000213.1 GCA_020426395.1 Planctomycetaceae bacterium | reverse complement strand
TTCAATATCTTTCGACTCATCAGCAAATACTGGTGTTGTGAAAAGTTGTTCGAGAATTGGAAAACAGCGGAAGATGTTTTTCAATCGATGAAACAACTCTCCGCTGGACAACCTTGTGATTTTTCCGGTATCGAAAATTACCGAATGATCGATGAACTGAATGGTGTCCAATGGCCAGCCTCTACGCATGCAGCCGAGCTGGAGCCACAGCGCCGACTTTTTGAGGATGGTCGTTTCTATCACGAAGAT
Organism: Planctomycetaceae bacterium; assembly: GCA_020426395.1. GTDB lineage: Bacteria > Planctomycetota > Planctomycetia > Planctomycetales > Planctomycetaceae > Polystyrenella. The sequence continues at coordinate 7,571 of JAGQQC010000213.1, read as the reverse complement.
CAGCGAGCCAAATTTCTGTTTGAAGAACCGAAACCTCTGTCAGAACCAATTAGCAAAGCCTATCCATATCTCTTGAATACTGGCAGAGGGACTGCATCACAGTGGCATACTCAAACCCGCACGGGAAAGTCCGCCGTTTTGAAAAAGTTGTATCCCGAGACCATTTACGTTGAGATCAATTCTGCTGACGGACGCGAACTTGAAATCAAATCGAATGATTGGGTGATCGTAAAATCACAGCGGGGACAATTACGCGCGAAAGCTTTTCTGACGCAATCTGTTAGGCCGGGTCAGATATTTATTCCGATGCACTATAAAGAAACGAATCTGCTGACGGACGCTGTTTTTGATCCGTACTCAAAGCAACCTTCTTACAAAACCTGTGCTGTTCGAGTTTTCCTGGAAGGTAAACTTTGACGGTTAGATAACGGGTGCGTCTACATTTCACCAGAGTTCCGGTGAGGTAAAAAAAAACGATCGAACCGTACTGAAGGCTGGTATTTCCTACCTTGATGTCAAATATTGTTTGACTCCATGAAAAAGGTTGATTTCCTGCCCCTGTGCTCCGATGACTGATTTAAGCAAGGCGACTCTATATACGCGCTGTTAAATCAAACAGTTGCCTTCATCTATCGTTTTTTGCATAAACCCTACCCGGAATATCAGTCATGTTTTTTTCTTATAAAACCTGGGTCGCCTCGACCATGATTGCTGCTTTAGGGCTGCCCGTCTTGCTTTCTGCTGCGGAGCCCGTGTCAGAAGTTCAAAACTCGGTCATTCAGTTACAGGCGTACGAACAGGATTCTGTAGAAGAGAATACAATCCAACAAGTGAGTCTCGAGTCGATTTTTGATGGCGGAGCCTGCTCTTCCTGCCAGCATTCCTCCTGTGGCTGCCAATCCGACGGAGGTTATCTTTCCTTTCTGGAAAGTGATGAAAAATTGCTCGCTGATTTGAGGAACGTTCCTTTAGGGGATTGCTGGAAACTCTCCGTGGGGGGAGCACTTCGATACCGTTACATCGACGAAGACAACCGCCTTCGACCTAATGGACCGAATCGCAGTACTTATGATCAATGGCGATTTAATCCGTTTGTGGAATTTCAGTACAGCGACTGGTTCAAAGCGCATATCGAAGCCATTGATGCCTCAACTTTTGACAATGATATGCCTGCTTTGGGTATCGATGTCAACCGGTCTGATCTGCTTCAAGCGTATGCGGATATTAAACTGCTGGATATGGGTGAAGGGACTTTAAGTGCCCGTTACGGTCGACAGTTTCTGCAATATGGTTCGCAACACCTCGTCTCTCCACTTGCCTGGTCAAACACATTTCGGACTTTCGAAGGTTTGAAATTGTATTATCAAAGTGATCTTTGGGATGTAGATGGTTTTGCAACTCAGTCGGTCAACTTTCCCGCAGGAAATGTCTGGCAACCGACCAGTTTTGATAATCCGGATGAAAATCGCTGGTTCAGTGGAGTTTATACAACCTACAAAGGCCTCTCCACTGGTCCGGTAGACTTCTACTGGTTATGGCTCCGTGACGATGAGCCTGCGGCGAACCGGCTCGACGGAAACCGTCATACGATCGGTACCCGCTGGGAAGGCAAAGCACCAGTTAAGGATTGTTGTGGTAAAGTCGCGCGGACTTATATCTGGGACATTGAAGGAGGTTGGCAGTGGGGAACAGATGACTTCGGCACCGCGACCGACGCAACAGTCAACGCCGGATTTATCTCGCTGATGGCAGGACACGTTTGGAATCAGGTTGCCTGGACACCGACTGTTAAAGGTGTCTTCTACTGGGCTTCTGGTGACGACGATCCCAACGATAACGAAATCAACACCTTTACCCCGCTCTATCCGCTCGGCCATGCTTACTGGGGGATTATCGATAACCTGAACGGTTCCAACCTGGTTGACTACAGTATTCAAGCCTCTGTCAAACCAACGAAGAAATTGACACTCGGTTCTGATTTCCACTGGTTCCAGAAAGACGAATCGGCGGACTTCATTTACAACGTAGCCGGTGCACCTCTTGGACCGAACAATACTGACAGTTCGATTGGTAACGAATGGGATATCGTCGGCACCTACCAGATCAATGCTAACTTGCAATGGCAATGTGGTTTCTCCACCTTCTGGTATGGAGACGCTGTCACCCAAACGGCATTAAGCCGTCCGGATGCCCAACAGCTCTACACGCTCGTCAACTGGACATTCTAGAACGTGTCGCAAAAGCTGACTTGCTGAATTCAGATTCCTGACCAACTACGACTCACCAAATACAGTCCTGTTCAGACCAGAACTGTTTTGTGTGAGTCGGGTTGCCTATAATCGACAAATGTCGCATCTGTTCGAATTGGTGCGGTTATTCAAGTTGATAAAGTGCAAGCCTGTAAGCAAGTTGGAAACGAAATCGAATGGCGATTGATCCGATCTGTGGGATGGAAGTCGATGAGTCGACAGGTCTGTCCATAGAATATGAAGGTGGGAAGTTCTTTTTCTGTAGCAAGCACTGTCAGAAAAAGTTCGCTCAGCAACATCAGTTGGGCTCCGCTTGTTGTGAAACCCCGCTGGTAGAGCTCAAAATGGCTCCTTCCTGCTGTCACGGGAAGCATGAGCCATCGGATCATCAGGAACACTCAAAAACGGCTCCTCGGGCAAACTATTTTTGCCCGATGTGCCCTGGCGTGGAGAGCGACCAACCCGGGAGCTGTCCTAAATGTGGCATGGCTTTGGAGTCGACGGGAGTGCCCTCCAGGTCGAAGCAGGTAAAAATTTATATCTGTCCGATGCATCCCGAGGTTCGACAGGAATCGCCTGGGGCTTGTCCCATCTGCGGTATGGCTCTCGAACCAGAATTGCTGGACGTTGAAGATGAGTCGGAGAACGAAGAACTTCAATCAATGACACGGCGGTTTCAGATCGCGTTTGGTTTGAGTTTACCGTTATTCCTGCTGGCAATGCTGCCGATGTTCGGATTCGAATTGGGGATCAGTCCCGCTTTCTCACGTTGGTCCCAACTCCTTTTGAGTACTCCTGTGGTTCTCTGGTGTGGATGGCCGTTTTTTGTGCTGGGTTGGCAGTCGCTCGTCAGTCGCCATCTGAATATGTTTACCCTGATCGCAATGGGGGTGTCGACCGCGTACCTTTACAGCCTCTTTGCGATGTTGTTTCCCAACGTCATTCCGGAATCATTCAAAGAACAAGGAGAAGTCGCTCTCTTTTTTGAAGCGGCTGCTGTGATTATCACACTTGTGCTTCTGGGGCAAGTTCTTGAGCTTCGTGCGCGAAACCGAACAGGAGACGCCATTCGAGAATTGATCAACCTGACTCCCGAAACAGCGATTCGTCTGACAGAGAATGGTGAAGAGGAAATTTCATTGGAAGATATCCAGGAGGGAGATCGATTACGGGTACGCCCCGGTGAAAAGATTCCTGTGGATGGTCAAGTTCTTTCGGGAAGCAGTTCCGTAGATGAATCGATGCTGACGGGAGAGCCGATTCCTGTCGCCAAACAAGCTGGTGATTCGGTCACGGGCGGAACGCTCAATCAGACCGGCGCATTAACTGTTGAAGCGGTTGTCGTGGGGGAGGGAACGGTACTGAATCGGATCATTCAGATGGTTTCCGACGCCCAGCGCAGTCGAGCGCCTATTCAGAAACTGGTCGATGTGGTCGCTCAGTATTTTGTCCCTTCGGTAATGGTCTGTGCGATATTGGCTTTCCTGGGTTGGATGCTCTGGGGGCCTGAACCTCGCTTGGCCCATGCGATTGTCGCTGGGGTTGCCGTGTTGATTGTGGCTTGCCCCTGTGCACTGGGGTTGGCAACACCAATGTCGGTGATGGTTGGCATCGGCCGGGGAGCCAAAGAGGGAGTGCTCATTAAGAACGCCGAGGTATTGGAGGTCATCGAGGAACTCGACCTGGTTATTGTCGATAAGACAGGAACGCTCACCCAGGGAAGACCGGAAGTCGATTCAATTCAATTGGTCGGTGACCTGAACGAAGAGGAAATTCTGCCGTTGATCCTTTCAATTGAAAGTCATAGTGAGCATCCTCTCTCGCGGGCCGTCATTCGGTATGGCCAGGAAAAGTCGATCAAAGTGGTTGATCCCGAGCAGTTCGAAAGTATTACTGGCGGAGGTGTCCGGGGAAAAAGCAAGGGGAGAGAGGTTCTGATCGGAAATCTGAAACTGATGGAGCAGGAACAGATCAACGTAAATCAGAACACAAAAGAATCAGCGAACTCACTGCAACAAGCGGGAAACACCGTTGTCTTCGTCGCCATTGATGAACAGCTTTCCTCTTTGATTGCCATCACTGATCCCATTAAAGAGAGCACGGCGCATGCGTTGAAGACACTTCATTCTCTCGGCTTAAAAGTCATCATGTTGACCGGGGATGCTGAAGGGACTGCCAAAGCGGTCGCCCAGAAACTGGGCATTGATGAGTTCCATGCAAATGTCTCTCCCGAAGGAAAACATGATTTCGTCAAGCAGAAACACAACGAAGGCCTGAAAGTCGCCATGGCGGGTGATGGGATCAACGACGCACCTGCACTTGCCGAGGCCGATGTCGGAATCGCCATGGGAACAGGTACGGGGGTCGCAATCGAATCTGCGGGAGTCACATTGGTCGGAGGAGACTTGCGAGGAGTAGCCGCGGCAGTCCTGCTTGGGCGTAAAACCATGCGTAATATCCGACAGAATCTCTTTTTCGCGTTCGTGTATAACTCGCTCGGAATTCCAGTCGCTGCCGGTTTACTTTATCCCTTCTTTGGGGTTCTCCTCAGCCCCATGATTGCCGCCGCAGCGATGAGCTTCAGCAGCGTTTCCGTGATTGGAAATGCACTGAGGTTACGAACGTTGAGTTTAATGGATTAACGAACGGGAACATCTAGGTTGGCGATCATAACTTAGCGACACTGAAATACCTTATCCATACAATTCTCGAATCGGTTTGCCTTCAGGAAGCACGGGGAATACGCGACGGCTGTCATCTTCGAATCGGTGGTGGTAGTCGACCCCCAGAAAATCGTAGACAGTTGAAAGCACATCCCCTGGTGAATAGGGATGTGTCACCGGGTAAGCGGCTTGGGGATCGGTTTCACCAATCATGTGACCGACGTTCATTCCAGCTCCGGAAAACAGGACGCAAGCTGCTCCCGGCCAGTGATCGCGGCCCGCATCGGGATTGATTTTGGGTGTGCGACCAAACTCACCATAGGCGATGACCATCACCCGTTTGTCCAATCCTCGTTCGTAGATGTCGTTCACCAGAGCGGCGATCGCTTTGTCCATTCGAGGCAGGCAATCTGTTTTCAATATATTGAAATTGTCTGTATGCGTATCCCACTCTCCGCCAGAGAGGACCGTTACTAATGAAACGCCGGCTTCGACCAGACGCCGGGCTAGCAGGCAACCTTGCCCCCCACTAGTTCGGCCATACTGATCGCGCAGCTTGGGATCTTCCTGAGACAGATCAAACGCGTGGGCTGCCCTCTCCCCGGTGATAAGGTCATACGCCTGCTGGGAAAACTCATCGAGTTCTTCTGAGACAGCATCGTTTTCGACCTGATAGCGAAGTTGATCGAGCTGTGCTCGTAAACTGCGTCGATCAGTAAGCCGGTGATTCGTCATGCCGGGAGCGAGCGACAAATTGCGAACGGAGAAGTCCTCACTGTTCGGATTACTTCCCGGCGTGAACGGGTTATGAGCCAGACCCAGGTAAGCCGAACCTCCAATTAACTGCTTACTGGGGATACTGACATAACCGGGCATCCCTTTTACATTCGCCCCTTTCAACTTAGAGACCACCGAGCCGATGGAAGGATTGAAATTCTGTTTTGCGCTCACGGCTGCTTCGTAACCGGTCATCATCCAATGGGAAGCCGGAAGATGGCTTGGATTGGTATGTTGCACGGAGCGGACAATTGCCAGTTTATCCATCACCTGCGCCTGATTCGGCAGGTGTTCTGACATGAAGTAACCAGGCACCGATGTTGGAATCGGTTGAAATTCACCGCGAATTTCCCGGGGAGCATTCGGCTTCAAGTCATACATGTCGATATGACTGGGACCCCCTCCCATGAAAATCTGAATGACTGCAGTGGAGGTGACAGGTAAGGTATCCTTCGCGGCGGCTTGCTGTAGCTGATTCGCTAACGTGACCCCGCCGCAGGACAACGCACCGATTTTCAAAAAGGTACGGCGACCGATGCGTGTCGTGAATGGAACAAAAGAGCTAGCGCGATTACTCATTGCCAAACCCGTGTGAAATTACAAATAGTAGAAGATTTAAGACGAGAGTGGATCATTCTAGCACGAAAACGTGCCCGATTCCCAGACCGAAATGAAACTTGAGCCGGAACCGAAGCGTTTCCAACCCTATTCTCTTAAGAGTTATTCTCACTTTCCGGGGGAGGCTCTGAGGATGTTTCAAGTTGCAGGCCATGTGTGTCGGGCGCGAAACAGATCACGATCATTCCGAATACATACACCAGGCAGGTCCACTGTCCGACTCGCGCGTAATCGCCTCCAAACATGACTAGTAACTGACCAGTATATAAAACACCAAAGGCAGTCAAGATTCGGCCCCAGTTGAAGGTGACCCCCGTTCCCGTTGCCCGTATTCGGGTCGGAAATAATTCCGGCAGATAAAGTGGTAACCAGCCGAAGTAAATCGTTCCGAAAAAACCTTGTACGAAAACCCAGAACAGAAAGGAATCATCCCCCGGTTTGAGGAAATGATAGATGTAGGAAGCCGAACCGAGCGCCGCCAGGCTAATGAAAAAATAACTAATTCGCCGTCCGTACAAGTTGGCCAGCCACCCACCGAGTAAGCTACCGACAGCTCCCCCACCCGATTTCATCCATTGGGTCCATGCCTTTAGTCCAGCCTGAAGAGTTTCCTCCTGGACTTTACCTGCCCAGGGAACAAGCCAGTTCGATCCTCCCCAGTTTCCCATCAGAGGGACGGCACCTAACAGAATCCCAATGATCGTATATCGCAGAATGGGAGGTTTGAAAACTTCCGCTTTGAGTGAAGGTCGTTGTTCCCGTTGTGCCCGACTGGCCAGCCAAACAGGAGATTCAGGGACCATAAATAAGATGATGAATCCGAGCAGAGCAGGTGAGGCTCCCAGGAGCATCACCCATCGCCAGTCTTCGGGGGTCACAGGGCGCAACAGAACAAGCAGTGAAATCAACATGAAACCAATATTTGCAGTCGCTCCGAAGAGACCCGCCATCCAGGGGCGGGAGACATTAGGAAAAGCTTCCGAAGCCAATGAAATTCCATTCGGCCAGACTCCCCCCACTCCCGTGCAAGCGAAGAACCACAGAACCAACATCTGTGCTGGAGTTGTTACGAAATAACAAAGACCTGCCAACAGTGAAAATGTGAGGACGCTCAGAGCGAGTGCTTTCGATCGACCAATATGATCACCCAGCCAACCAAAACTGACTCCCCCCGCCGCCGCTCCCAATAGGAATGCACAGACATATCGCGAAAACCAGAGGCCACGTAGTGCTTCGTCAGTCACTCCCATAGACGCAAGTGCTG
>JAGQQC010000212.1 GCA_020426395.1 Planctomycetaceae bacterium | reverse complement strand
GTTGTGGCGGCGATCTGTTGGAAGAGCAGGGCTTGTGCCTGCCCCAGGGCGATTAAGCCCAGGGCGAAGATCAGGCTTTCAGCCAGCATTCCCATCAGCGTGTCCCCCGGGATTTTCCAGTTGCCCCAGGAGAAGAGATGCCACAGAAAGAGAACGAGCAAAACGGCGATGGGAGCCCAAACCGTTCCGTTGAGTCCCGCAGCTCCGAGCCAAGTCCGCATCCAGGCGTCGGCCCCGTTACGCAGGGCTTCCGGTGTTTTTTCATCGGCAAAACACCAGACACCGAATTCATAGAGCCCGATCAGTGGCGCAAGAAAAAGCAGACAGGCCCAAGGCTGTCGTGATTCCTCCCAGTAGGTGAGCGGAACCGTCTCCTGCTTTTTGATGACGTAACTGACAGCCATAAGTCAGGGATACTCCCGGAGAGAGGACCAGCGGCTTCCTCGGCCAATAGGGCTAAACGTTGGACGAGTGCTCTCTCCACGACCAGGAACTGATGGCAGGTTGATTCAATGAAGGGGCAAGACTGGGAGGGCGTTCGTGGGCACTGTCTTGACGGTAACCCGAATCGAGCGGAAGCTCTGGTTTCTCGAAGACATCACTTTCCGCAGTCAAATCAAGACCGCCTTCCGCCTGCAATAGTCGAATGACTTGCTTGACCAGTTGCTTGTCCAACTCGCCCAGATCGACTTCCAATTGAAGTTTTCGGAATGTGTCCAACAGAGTGTGGGCTTGGGTTTTCGGGTTGTTCGGAGGGGTATGCGCGAAGAGCGTTCCCGTCATCAGATCGACCACCCGGCAGACGATGGCCATCATTCTGGAAAGGGGAGACAAACTGCGATCGATAAGTCGATCAGGATAACCGGTGCCATTGAGTCGTTCGTGATGTTGGGAGATCACCATCGAAAACGTGGCGGGCATTCGTTTGAAGACCCCAGCTACGACAGCGCTGTAGGAAGGATGTTTCTTGAACGCGATCGGGTTGTTGACCGCAAGGTCCTTGGCGTTTTTCTGGTAACCGTACAACAAGGAGAGCAGTCCGGTATCATGCAGCAGCGCTGCGGCAGTCAATTGCTCAACGTAGTGGCTGCCGTGCGGGAAACGAGGGATCAGATAGGCCATTAACCGCGCGACCATCACGCCGTTAATGAAGGGATACTGTTCATGCAGCGAATGATCTGTCCATTGAATCGCCAGGTGCTGGGAGACAGGCAAGATCTCCAGCAGTTTTTCGGCCTGATTCACATCCTCTATTACTCGGTTTGTCAAAAACAGCAAGGCATCGGTTTCCGCCTTATTGGCATCTCGGGCGGCATTCACCACACGCCACCAACCTTCGGTATACTCCTGGATTTGACTACGCTGTTTCAGGATGAAGTACAGTTTTTCCATTTCCTGTTCGCATAAGTCGAGCAGTTGTGAAAGGGATGCACTGGAAACCATACTCGCTTCGGGATAAGCGACGCGGTACAACTCCCGTTCTAATAACCGAAGTACCTCGTACACTTCCTGCAACCGGGCCTGTTCCAAATCAGTGACAGTCCGAGGGCAATCGAAGCAACCTCGAATTTCTTCATAGCAGCGCTGCAGTTCGACGAACACGGGGACGAGTTTCCGGTATTCCAGCACCGTTTGTCGATGGGCTTCGCGCGATAATTCTTCGCGTAGAGAAATCAACTGATGATCCAGAGCTTCGATCTGGGCATCAGGAGATTTGCGTTCTCGAGCGACTGCTGGATGTGGAATTGTATACGTCATCTCGGTTTTCGATTTGGACCTGTGCTGTCGTCAGGATTCGTCAGTTCTGGGCATCTCTTGTTTTTGCCTGTACAAACGGGAAATAGTCCCTCATTAGAGTATCGACCACGGGCCGGGACCGAATTGACGCCAATCTGGGCTGGTTTCGGCAAAGTATCCCCTCTCTTTCCCAGTTTCTCTCTTCGGAATATCAGTGCGAACCCTCGGATTGAACTTGTGTCGTGTAACAGATCCTCTTTACCACAGGTACCGGTACAGCCGATTTGAAGCGTAAAACTTGACCCTTCATTTCCCGCATACCTAGAATAAAGGTACGCACCTTCGGTGTTCACCGGATCAGGAAGAGCTTGTTCAAATAGACTTCAGGTTCTGCTTCCGGTCTTTTCTGCCAGTTTGATTATTAATCTGGGTAAATCAGGGTGGAATTGCCGAGGGGATCGACCGGATGATTCCGGTATCGTTTGCACGTCGGGATCTGATCGGACGCAGGATGATCCCCGTACGAGGTATCTTCATGAGTACAATTCAACCGACTGACTTTATTCTGTTCCGTTCTGGCCATCTCTCTGTCGGGGGTTGTTGCTGTTGTTGTTGACGTCACCTGTTCACGGACTTCCTGTTTCGTCTCATCAACCTCAGCCTGATACAGGCTCCCATTTAACGCCTTTTCAAAAGACCGAGAGAACCGATGGCCACTGATTTTCGACGCAAAGAACAATTACCCGAACTGACTGATGCCCTGGTTGCAACGTATACCGAGTTAACCCGGATTAATCATCTGGGGCACTGCCCGCTTCCCAGCACAGAGGCGGTGATTGAAATCGCTCAGGATTTGAAGGAAGTCATCTTTCCTGGATACCGACGTCGCCAAAATTTGCATATTGGCAATATCACGTATCATATTGGTGATTTGATAGATGGTTTGCACGATAAACTCACATTGCAGTTTGCCCGGGCATTGCGTCACGATTTTCAATTGACGCACAAAGTCGGATGCGCCGAAGAACTGAAGCAGGACTTCGAAGCCCTCGGGCAGAAAAAGACCATTGCCTTTCTCGAACGTCTTCCCGACATCAGGCGGCTGCTCGACTGTGATGCGCAGGCAGCGTTTGACGGAGACCCGGCGGCGAAAAGTATTGATGAAATCATCTTCTGCTATCCAGGCTTGGAAGCGATTACGATTCACCGGATCGCCCATGAATTGTATAAACTGGATGTCCCGCTGATTCCCCGTGTGTTGGCCGAATGGTCCCATGCGAATACCGGGATCGATATTCATCCCGGGGCTGATATTGGCCCGTATTTCTTCATCGACCACGGAACTGGGGTTGTGATTGGAGAAACCTGTGAGATCGCTTCACATGTGAAGATTTATCAGGGGGTGACATTGGGGGCTCTCAGTTTCGATCATGACGAAGATGGTCAAATCGTTCGAAATCAAAAACGTCACCCAACGATTGAAGAGCATGTGGTGCTTTATGCCAACGCCACCGTGCTGGGAGGCGATACCGTCGTCGGGGCTCATTCCGTCATTGGGGCTTCTGTTTCGCTGACGAAATCGGTTCCCGCCTATACTCAAGTCACCATTGAAAAACCATCACTTCGTTTTCGCGAGACGCATCAATCGGCTTGAGTGAATAACGATTCATAAAAAACGAGCCCCAGCATTTTCTGTGGTCTCGTTTTTTTTTGCGCTGATTAGATATTGAGCAGCGTTCCAACACCCTGTTTCAGAGCGGCTTCATAGACGATAGCGGCCACGGCGATGTCCTCGATTGCCATCCCGACGGACTTGAAAAGGGTAATGTCGGATTCCGTGTTGCGGGTTCCTTTGCCAGATGTCAGCAGTTCTGACAGGGAAGAAATCGCATCCCAGGAAATGCTTCCCTCTTCAAGTGGTTGGACAAAATCACCAGCTTCATTCCGGCACGATTCGAGATCATCACAGACGATCTGATTGATGCGTGGGAAACAGTCCGGGCTTAGTTCAGCACGGTTTAGAGCATTGCTGCCGATGGCGTTGATGTGCATACCAGGTTCAAGTAATTCGCCAATGACAACGGGTTCCTTACTGGTTGTCGCGGCGATAACAATCTCTTTACCCGTAAGGCATTCCTGTGCGGTCTCGACGGCGGTTACTTTTAAGCCGGGACAACTTTCTGTCTGTGCAAAGGCTTCCCGGTTTTTCCGAGACTGGCTGTAAACGGTCACTTCTTCAATAGGCCGGACAGCACATACTGCGTGGAGTTGAGTCCGGGCTTGTTTCCCGCTGCCGAATACTGCAACCGACCGGGCGTTTGGATTCGTAAGTTTGTTCGTCGCGACTCCACTGGCGGCTCCAGTGCGTAACTGACCTAGCCAGTCTGCTTCCAGGAGGGCGACCCAGCGACCTTCCTGGTCGTATAAACCGATATGAAATCGGGCTGCGGAGCGGGTGGTTGTATAATTTTTCCAACCGACATATCCCAGAGGAGCGACGCTCGCGCTCAACGAGTGCAACATCACGCCGGGAGTACGGACTCGATGTCGGGGAATATTCTGGGCTTCATTATCAGCTAACGCGAGAAACACGTTTTCAACCGCCGCAATCGCTTGCGGCATGTCTATTAACGATTGTGCTTCTTCTTCCCGAATGAATAACAGACTCATTTCGTGCTCAGTTTCAAACCTGGATGAACACACCGGGAAGAGGAGAACGGCAACACAACTTCGTCAGGCCGCGGCCTGCATGTCTGTGTCGAAGCCAAGCACCTTCAACAGGGGGGTGAAGCGTTCGAGCACCTTCTGTTGATCCGAAGGAGATAATTCTTCCCGCCAGCGTCCATTTTTACCGGACTGAATGTGACGATCGTTAATCAGATGAGTTTCAGAAAAACGAATCTTGCGGGAGCTAGTATACATGACTCCTACATCTTCTGCTTCCTCTTGATTCACATTCTCCATGACTTTCTTATGTTTCTCGAACGAAGTTGCTTCCGCAATTTCACGAGCTTTGTTCAGAGGCAGGAAGATGCTCAACTTAGTGGCCATCTGGTAAATGATGGCTTCCTGTTGCGTCGTGGCATGATCATAGGGAATCAACATGATGCCCGGCATGGCCATCGCTGGCTCAAGATAAGTGTAGGCATTCGCGGTGATCTGCATGGCCATTTCCAGATCGAGATCGTGAAGTTTGATCTGCGAAACGACGATGTCACACGGGTTTCGATAATTAAAGAAAGGACGTACGTGATCCAGTTTGGCCAACTCTCGCAGGTTGGGAGTCAGGTCATGTCCGTGGATGATGGCATCTTCCTGTAAATCCAGAGTTGCGACCAGTTCCTCCATCTCAAGATAATCACCCGGGTTATAGATTTTGTATTGCCGACCTTGGAAGTCGTAGAGATGACGGCAAACGTTAAAAGCCCAGGTTGTGGCGGAGCGGGGAATGCCGAGTGCCAGTGTGATCATGATTCTTTCCTCCGGTGTTTTATACTTCTGTTTTGGTCTGTTTGAGTAGATGGGGCGTACGGACGGCAGGACGGCGTTCCTTGATTGATTTCCCGGCCAGCTTTTCTCCACGACTCGTGTCGAATAGATCAGCGTTGAGATGATAGTCGATCAATTCACCACACCATTCGACGAGGATCGATTCCGCTTTGATGCCGACGGTTTCAATTTCCATGGCAATGTCCCGAGCCCGCCATTGAGTGGCAATCAGAATGACATCGGCCGGTTGCCGCAGTAACAGATCGCGAAACTGAATTTTCTGCCCCATCCCGGGAACGTGTGTCCCGACTTTGGCTGCATCGGAATCCACAATGAGCGGGAAAGAGGTTTCATCCAGTCCGAACTGGTTGATAAATGAGGCAGCTTTGCCTGTCCCACCCCAAATGGCAATCCGTTTGCCAGCGGCCCGTAAGTTTTCCAGTTGGGTTCGCACCCGGTCCTTCGCTTCAATTGCCCCACGGGAAAACTGGATGGCTTCGTTCGCCACTTCTACTGAATCGGTTTCTGTTCCGAATGTGGCGAGCCCCATCACCACTTCGTTGTTGTAACCCGTAGCGATCATTTCCACTTCTGACGAACAACGTTCGAGCAATTTGGCGAGCGAGTTCGATGTAAAGTGCGATCGGTGCTCGTAATAGAAATCGATCGTGCGATTGATATCAAAGACTCGATCAATACAGGGAACTTCGATATACAACTTGGTTTTGATCTTCTCCCAACTCGAAGCGAACGCGACCTGCTGGACAAATCCGAGTGGATTCATCAGGTGTTCCAAGACATGACGGCTAATGATCAAATCCGGTTTGTACTCTGCGATATGTTTTGCCGGGTCGAACAACATGGCCCGTGCTTCTATTAGCCCCCCGCCAGTTTCAATCTGGGCATTGGGATCGAAACCATAAAATCGCCCCCGGGGATAAGCTGCTGCCAGTGAACAGAGCAAGGTCCCGTCACCACAACCAATTTCCACGACCGTCGGAACCTCGGGAAGTTGTTCCTGAATTAATTGCTTGACCCGTTCGATATGAGTTCCCCAGGTTTTTCCCCGGTTGTACATCAAGTTGGGCTTAGACTGGTACGGGACATTTTCGTAGCGGAATTCCCGATTAAAAACATGCCCGCAATCGACACACCGCACAAACTCGTGAGGATGTCGTGGCATGCCTTTCGCCTCTTCGGCACTTTCAGGCCAAGCCTGAGTCGTAAGAGGTAGTTGACCACCTCGATAAAAAGTCACCGCCACGTGGTGACCGCAAGCGGGGCAGGTCGTCTCGTGCATGATTTCAGAGAGTGATTCTGAATTTGGCATTGACTGAGAACGAAATGATTCATTCATCGGAAATCCATTTCCTTTTTGTAGTCACCTTCCGAATCCCGGAAGGTTTCAGCTAAGTACTACCTTTTCTGAGCTTCTTGAACGATTCGTTCAAAGAAGGCTTCGAATTCCTGCACGGCTGCCTGTTCTTCAAAGAGTACATCGTTCGCCATCAGAATCTTTGACTGAATAGACTCTCGTTTTTCCATGTTCACTGCGAGTTCCACACATAAGTCGATGTACTCCTGGTACGTCTCGACGATGCAATCGGTAACGCCAATTTTTCGATAGAGCCCCTGAGTGAACCGTCCCCGTTGGTGGATCGGCGGACAGGTGACGATGGGAATTCCCAGCGCCAATGCCTGATACGATGTATTCCCTCCGCCGAAGGGGAGTGGGTCTAGCATGACGTCTGTGTTGTAAACCAGGCTCATGTAATCGTTATGGTCTAACCGCTTAATGAACAGAATACGGTTCTCTTCTTTCGGCATCAGTTTCCGGTAACGTTCCCGTAGGGCTTCATTCCAGTTTTTCTCAAGCCCGTCAATCAATACGACATAACCATTCGGATCTTGTTTCAGAATGCCGTGGAAAATGTCATCCATGTCCGGGTGAAATTTGAAGAGGCTTTGCGGACAGACATATAAGTTCCCCTCTTCCGGCAAGCCCAGTTCCGCCCGGGTTTTGAAGGTCTTTGGGACACCGGGAAAGTAGAAGTATGTCGGGAGCGTTTTGAACTCGACCAGTTCTTCCGTGAAGTGTTGTTGCGCATCCGGAGGATCAATCAGTTCAGTCGAAATATAATAATCAATTTCGGGAGATCCCGAGGTAACAGGGTGACCCCAAGAGACAGACTGGATTGGAGCGAGTCGTAAGTGGGCGAGTGAGAAGGTGTAAGGATCCATTCCTAAGTCTGGGTAATGGAGTATGTCGAGATCCTGTTGTTGAATTAGTCCGACAGCGTCCTTGATTTCAGATCGGAGATGAACAAACTGATCCGCTTCCTGGCGGAAAAACTTACCCATTTCATCTTCGTGTTGAAGCTGAGAAAGAACGGTGATGTGGAATTTGCTCCGGTCCAGTTTTTTGAGCAAACCCTGATTCAGGTTTCCAATCGTGTGGTTTTTGAAGTGATGGGAAAGGAAACCGATCCGGATCCGACTGTCTTCCCGTTGTTTGACTGTACGAGGAGAAGGTTCGAAGCCTGGTGATGGAACAATGATCTTTGAATATTTTTCCAAAATCGCACGATCATCCAGTCCATGATAAGCCAGGTAGAACAGTGTCGGCACAACT
>JAGQQC010000211.1 GCA_020426395.1 Planctomycetaceae bacterium | reverse complement strand
CATGGACGGACTCTCGCTTTCCTTATCCAACGGACTTAAAAAAAGAACCTCTGCACAGGGACAGGGACGGTCGTTTCGCCGCGAGGCCACAGGAACATCCCGAAGCTACCCCGACTCAACCCTCATACGAACATGACCGTGAGCATTCCGATTCTCCACAACCTTCATGCGGACAGGAGGAGCGACTGCAAACGGTCAAGCTCTTCCAGACTACCTGTCCGGATCGTGGGAACCTATGGAAATCAATAACACGGACCTTCCCCTCCACCCCACAATGCCAATCCATGGAAGGAGCGGGAAGTTGTCAGAATGGACAACGTGAAAACCAGAGGATCGGATCTTTATCGCTTGCGTTTTTTGGTATTTTCCGGCGTTAGTTGCGAGGAGGGCGGTCATTTCGTTTTCAACTGAACTTCTTCCAGGCTTTTTGTATCCGCGTTAATGGGCTTGAGAAATTGCCTATCTTTGGGATTGGCTTTCCTCGATTCATTAGCAAACCACCTGAAATGTTCTCCTTCCAACTCCTGTCCCTGTTGCACTGGATAATGCACGTCGAGATTACTCTGCACGGTACCTAACAGCTTCAAGGCCTGTAAAACATCGGCGTCGATATTAAGTTTATTGTCCTGGTTATCCTGAAAAAATTCCCATGTTTTCTCTTTTGGTGATTCGTCGATGTCATCAGACGATATCATTCCCTTTTTCAGCCAGTCAGGCCAATCACCGGCAAACTCAGGAGACTTGCGTAGCACCTCGTATCGTCTACTCTCACCTAATAGATTGATCGCGGTCCTGTAACGTTTCTGCCGATCCACTTTCAGGATAACCTCGGGGGTGATTTCCACCGTACCAAGTCCCAGCGGTTTTCCCATGCCCAGTTTATGCCTGAATTCATCAAACGGCCTTAGCGCAAAACAGAGCAGGCTCAATTCCCGTTCCGACAGGTTTTGAAAATCGACCGTAAAGAAAAATACCGTATTTTTTTTGACAGGTTTTACAACACTTTTCTGATCCTGATTCCTGTTAGATACATTCGTCTTCCAAACAGGCTTAGAATTTGTCTTGCCTGTTGTTATCGCGCTGTTACGGTGGAGATAAACTTTTCGCCCCTGTATTTCTGGATTGTCATCATCAGTAGAAGAGGAGCTGCACTGCAGCGCTGCGATATCTTCCTTTTCGATCCGTTTCGCATCCGCCGAATTACGGCCCGATCGAAAATACATATCCGTGCAGAGTCGATTGGGAGAAGCGAGGATAGCCAGCATTAACCCACCCGACGCCGTCATCAGGACCTGGTTTATATCTTTGACCAACTTATTGTTATCATAGTAGTGAACAAATGCCGGACTGAACCGGACACGGCCTGCCAAGGCATTCACTCTCTGGCCCTCTCTTTCCTCATTCTCAGCCTGAGTTTCTCCATTCTCCACGAAGCCAAATAACAGTTCTGCTTCGGAAAGGGTGGTCCTTGAGGAGCTGATCGGGAGCAGCTCGGACATACCCGCCTTTTTCAGCAGTGAATATGTATCTATGGGCAATTTTACCGACGGATTCGTTTCTACTTTGACGCTATGAATCCAATTTTGTTGAAGGACTCGAAAAGCTGAGCACGTGACCGCTTCGAGGAGGGAAGATATCGCTCCTTTTAAGGTGGTGGCGGGAATCGCCGGCAGCTGGCGGGAGTCGTCACTTGCGGGAGTCTTCAACAAAAATGGTTTTATTAGAGTTCCTTTCTTTTTCTTGTCAGCCGCATCGTGTGTTCCTCCGAATACACATGGGGAAACGGTCTCGAGGCGACAAACGATACGCCCGCTGATAAGCTCGCCGGATGCCGAAGTCCGAAAACTGTCACGGCGCAGGCGTTGGACCTCAGAGGTCTTCTTATCTTGCTGCATCGCCTGATCCACATTCTCACGGGAAACTCCGTCAGGAAGTTGTTTTGGCAACGGAAGAAAATGGTACGGATTGAGGAAAGAACTCATATGTTAACCCTCTGACTCTATCAGGTTAGGGCGGTGAGAATGGGGACGTTCGATTAAGAGTATTACTACGAGCTGAATTGAGCGATTTCAGGGAATAAAAACGATCTCGTAGCATTCAGGATGGCATTGAGAATCTTATTTGTTAGTTGTAATGATGACTTTTGATCGTTGGTATCAGATTCTGGCGGTTTCAAGATGGAGTCTATTGCCTGATGAAGTTCATCCTCTCCAATATCTTTTTGCGCCGGTAAACTACCTTGCAGATTCTTCGCTTTCTGCCAACCATCGATATGGAGTGATTTAATGGATGCGGTGCAGGCCCCGAAACCGCGATAGACACCATGACCGAAGGCGAGGTCGCCCTCAATAAGATCACGCATGGTCAACACCAGCAACCCAAGTGCAGCGGCAGTCCATTCTTCATCCGGAAGTTGAATCAGGATCTCGCCCTTTAGTGTGGGACTGTCAAACGCTTCCACATTGAACTTGCAACCGTCTGCGTTTCCACCTGTCCAACGATCAATGCCAATCATTTCGAATCGGGTACGTCGACCGTCCTTGGTGGAGACAAAGTCCGAGATCTGCATACTCGATCGAGAGCTGGTGGAACCTAATAAGCGGTGCAGCATCAGCAGGGGGTCAGTATCCTCGTAGAGGTCTACATCCTCCGGCTCCATCGGCCTCTGGTTGAGATAATCGGGAGTTAAATTTGCATCAGGAACCAGCGTGTTATAAATTCGTTCCAGAGCAGACCTGAAGACTCCCCGAAAACCAGAGGCGGGTAACATCGCTTTTCCATCGGGCGAGAGGCGGCTCCGGTCATCGGCTTTCAGTTTTCCAGATAACCAGGCGGCATCGCGCACCATAAATGGGCCGATAAAATTCAGTTCAATACTGGCGGAAAGTGTGAGCATGCCGGATTTGATGTTTTTGAGACTTTCATCTGGCTTCAGTATCTCAATTTTTTCCACCTGGCTGTCGTAGGTTAATTTTTCGACTCTCTGCAGTTCCCAGGACAGGGCTCCATTTCCATCAGCGCCTCCCGATCCGATGGGGAGCAGTGGGAGTGATGTATTTTTTCCGCAGACGCCAATAGCTTCCAGCGCAAGGCAGAGGATTCTCGCGTAGAGGTCTCCTTCAGATTCCTGGCAGTCATCGATCAGCAAGTTCGCATCAAAAATATGATCGGGTGGAAGTAGTTCGTAAGAAAACAGTCGGTTCGCGTGAGCGACCCCTGTCCGACGATGTATTCCCACCGACGTCTCTATGTAGGTCAGTTCTTGAGCGTCATACCAGGGATGATGTTTTCGCTTCTCCGCGAGTGAGTTGGATTCGTCCCCTGTTAAATTCAAAAAAGCGGAGGAAAACAGAACACGCCCTCCGGTGGCCTCTTCCGTTCCGCTGGCCGTGCCAACAAGGGTGCGAATATGCTCGTCGGTGATTCGCTCGAGCAATACTTTGTGTTGTTCATCCTTAACCGGCACGGAATTCTTACTCAGCAGGGTAAGTGCCCGACGAATCAGATTTTTCAAAGCAGAGCCGGGGATGAATGGCTTTCCGCGTGCATCTCGATGAATCAGTTTCACGTTACTACTGTCGAAATCTTCTCGAATTCGGGCAGTACTATCGAGACCATGAGCTATACAATAATCCGCCCAGGTCTCCCCTGAGCCGATCGCCAGCGGGGTGGTGTTTCTGATCTTTCCCACGATTTCAATCTGATGCATCATCTGTCCCACCAGCGAAAGGTTTGATGTAATTAGTTGCGAGTGACAGGCCATTACGAAACTATCTGAACCGCAATTCCAGATGTCGTTGATCGTTTATCTGAACTTCACCGTAGCCGTTCGTTGGAACATACCTGTTGTTGATATCGGTTCCATAGGCGACTTCAATACATTTTCTCAGCATCGACTGTTCGGGGCGAAGTCCCTGGAACATCCAGCGTTCCAATACTTTGCTAATCGATCTGAATTCATTATGGGTTGATCTCAACACAAAAGTGCTCCCGGGAGCCGTCAACAGGATAGGATTGTACGGTTTACCCTCTACGTCAATTCTCGGCATTGACCAGGCTTTATACCCTCCAATCAATTCATGTCTGGCGAACTGATTCACCAATCGAAACCGGTCGTCGGATAATTCACGGAAGGCTTCGTCATAGACCTGGAACATCTGGTCCTGACTTCCTTCGAAGCCCGAGGATTCCGCCAGGTTACGCCAGTCGAGCAGCAAAGCTGGTGTTTTAAGCACGACGATCGCAAGAAAGCCATCGTCTGTATCCGGAAACCTTTGCCGATAGAATTCCCTGCCCTGCCGATAGGTGTTTTCGACTATCTGCTCCATCTTCTCGTGAAAAATATACTCATGAATAAGCCCTTTAACACGTGCACCCGTCTTACCAACCACCATCATTTTGGAATCGAGAATATCGTGCAGGTGCGTCATGGCCTCTGCGAGTTCGTCAGAGGAAAAGGAATTGTTCTTATCGGGATTGATGTGAATTCGACTATTCCAAACATGTCCATCAGGAATGACAATTCGATTAGCGAATAGCTTTTCGTTCTCCGCCGATCGTTGATCGGAGCTGATCGCTGTGCGGACCCTAAGTTTCCTGGGGACATTCGCTCGGGAATAGTGCCGGACAATTAATTCGAAGTCCTTGGGTTTCCAGTCGGGATAGAACGCAGGCACACCGGCCGCAGCGAGATTCCGCCAGTTTTGCTCCAGATCCATCAATGCCAAGTCTCTCACCGATTGTCCCAGCACAACCAACGAACTTGGAATTTGGGAGTGCCCTTCCGGGAAAGCAGTGGATATCTGGAGGGAATCAAATATCCGACAAAGTGGAACAGGAGAATCCTTTGCAAATGCTTCCCGGCTACCAAGACCACAGGCACGTCTCAATAATCCCGCGATTGCTCCTTTAAGAATGTCTCCTCCGATGTAATCGGTCGACTCGTAAACGTTCCCTTTAACGATTTTCTCTGGAATGCAAAAGGGATCAAGAACAGACCATTTGACATTGAACGCCAGTGGTCTCAGCGACGTTTCACGTACCTGCGAGAACGCATCTTCAAGCGGTTGAGGCACCTTTACAACGCGACTGGAATTATCACTATTTGGAAGAATGGGATTAGAGAACGTATCAATGATCTTGGCCCCCATAATCTTTCCATAACCAATGGACTTAAACTGCCCCAGAGCAGGAACAACACCCCCGATCACTTTGGTACGCCTACTATTGGTTCTTTCAGTAAACATCGCTACCAGATTGTCACGGAAGCTGACTGCATTCGAATTCGTCTCGCACACACAAGTCACCGTGCCACGAAAACAGACCGTTTCGTTATATCCCACCGGACAATCGATGACACGTAAGCTCCCTTTCAAAGCAGAGCCCCACTCATTTAATGAGTTATGAGTGACGACATTCTCGCCAGGGGCTGGCACTTTTGAGGTGGATACGAAATCGGAAAAGACGACTGGAAACCGCCAACTATCCGCTTGGCGTGAATTGTTCTCTATTGTTCCCCTGACAATCGCATCCAACTCACTGAGAACTTTCTTATCGAACAATCTGGTCGATTCACAAACATCCTCTCGCAAATTCCCGAAAATATCTCTGTTGATTTTGTCGAGAGCCTCTCGATAGAGTCCCCGCAGTAATGTTCCGGGAATTGATAGTCTACCTGAGAGATCACGATTGAAAACGGCATCGACTCCCCAGGGTCCGGATTCACTGTCAGCAACAAGTATTGGCCCCGAGACTTCGATTTCGAGCTCGACTGATACACCTACAGTTTCATTAGAGTCATCATACATATTACACCAGGTAATCCCAGATATTAAAAAGGTGCATCCAGACCGCTGCTGAAGGGAATTGTCTCATCACTGTAGGATCATCAGTCATGTCACTCAAGCTCACTGGATCGTTCCAAAGATAGGGGAGTTCACGGACCAACCTAATCTGCTCCACATTCAGGTTTGATACTTGAGCGAGCCGCGTTGTATGTTCCTCCAATGATGTGCCAGTGCGATATAGAGCGTTTAAGATAGCTCGACGGCGGGTAGACGGAATCCCATTCTGACCACTCTTCGTTTCCAGACGGGATTTTGCTTCGCGAAGAAGCGTCAGTTGTTCCGCATTTATAATGTAATCCTGAAAACTCAGTGACTTCGGCAACTGTCCATTACGAATTCGATCATAATCTTCGCCGACATGATCGAAGGACTCCAGAATCTGATAAGCGAAACGGTTTCCCGACGATCCTTCTCGATTCAATTTCTTGGCAGAACTAAGCAGTCTAGCCGCGAGACTTACGGTATCACGAATCGGCACCTTGTGATTCGCGAAGACTACGCCAGCGGAAAATGAGAAATTATCTCCCAAATCTTGCGTATTGACAGGTCTGAAAAAGTGCTCAAGGAACTCGAGCCCCTTCCAGGCGGGAACTACCCATATACAATCATCCCCACCCCAGAGTAGCACCTCCAGACGAAGCTGATTTTCAAGTTCATCTTGCTTGACATAACCAGCGAGCTTGCTAGATCGTGTGGTGACTATCCACCCCTCAGGTCTTTCCCGAACTTCATGTAGTAGTGCTTTTACTTGCGTCTGCTGATGAGACTTTAAACTAGCTTCCCATTCTTTCAATTTTGCAAGATTAGAAGAGGCTTTCTCTTCAGCCTTCGATAAGCCAT
This sequence comes from Planctomycetaceae bacterium, assembly GCA_020426395.1. Taxonomy (GTDB): domain Bacteria; phylum Planctomycetota; class Planctomycetia; order Planctomycetales; family Planctomycetaceae; genus Polystyrenella. The sequence continues at coordinate 1,188 of JAGQQC010000211.1, read as the reverse complement.
TCCCATCCAGATAGATAATCGCCATCTTACCTGCCAGCGCAGAAGGGACACCCGGATCGGAGATGACCTGCTCTTTATCGTTACCTGAGTTCAACTTGTACTTAGTTGTCAAATCATCAAAATGCCAGGTGGTATTTTCAATATTTCCTATATTCTCCAGATGAAATAATGGTTCATCCGAGTTGATCCCTGCCATTTCCTTAAGCAATTGAGTCTTATGCTCTCTTCCATGGTTTCTGCGAATTGCCACGGATGAGTTCACGATGGCATCATCTCGAGGGAACTCCGGAAGTGCGGGATCATGCAACACACCAGCCGAGTTCTGCGGCGACTTTTGTTCCCTCGGCCTTACTCCTTCGATATCGCAGAATATTCTGGGTCTATTACGCTCGCCGTTGATATTAATAACGGCCTCTCTGTTAAATGCGGGTAACCTTAGATCAAGTTCTTGAATTTGGCGAATACGACAAAGGGTCTCTAGCTCCTTCAGGTTTAGTTTCACATCAGATTTTTTTTCATCATATTCGACGATTGCTCCGACGAAGCAGGCGTATTTCAACTTTTCATGACTGGAAAGGTGCTCTAGGATAGTTCTCAAATATTCCTGAGCCCGCAGATCGTCGATTTCTTTAATAAGCAACAGGAATGAGGAATTTCCCTCGGTGATTATGTTACAAGACTCGGCTTTTATAACATTTTTCACGAACGCAGTCGCATTTCTCAGGAGCAACCCACCCCCTCGAATCGTCGCCAAGTCGTCTGTATCAGTAATAAAACGATCGAAGTTGACCGCATTGACTTTAAGAAGGAAGTCTGACATTCAAAGCCATTCTCAGTTCGTGAGTTTCTCCGGCGGTTCCCAAGTAACCCCATAGGATCTTATTTCACACAGTAGAAATGTTTCTATCACTCTAGGCAAGTTTAGGGAGCTATACCCCCTATAATATTTTGACATTAGTTTTTGCGAGATGGCAATTCGCGTTAACATTGAAACACAAAACGTCTAGTTCAGAAGCGTCCAGACAAAGCAGAAGGTCTAGACAGTTACAAACCGGAACGTGTATCGTAAAAATATACAGCCGACGTCGAAAACAAGTGACTCCATGCGGTTGTGTTGCTGACGAGCGACGGATTTCAAACGAGATTCGCATCCACGCCTGACTTATGGTGTCCGATGTAACTAATAAA
>JAGQQC010000210.1 GCA_020426395.1 Planctomycetaceae bacterium | reverse complement strand
CTACTTTGAACCCGATGGGGATGATCACGCTCTCTGTTTGTATGACCCCTTAAAAGATCGGTACATCATTAAGCGGACCTCCCCTCGGAATGTCTTGAGTGTGCGCACCACGGATGAGAAGCTGGCCCTGTTAACACCTTTGGAAGAACCAGATGTCCAAGAAGCAAACCGGTTGCTCTTGGAAATCATTGATCCGGAATCGGAAAGACATCTCCTGCGTTATGAAATCAAGGATGATCAGGCTAACAAACTGAGTTTTTTGCGCGTCTTCGATGACCGAGATCATTACTACGTGAACCTGCAACATCACGACAATTCTCCCGATTTACCGCGGCAGTATTACCCGGCAGGAGATACGTTGCTGGAGAATGTGACGATTCGTGGAAAAATGCTCGCCTTTGACAAGCAAACGGGAAAACTATTGTGGAAGAAAACATTCCAACCCGCCTCTGTAATTCGCCTCGAACCTTACCGTCTCCCGGTGTTAATCCTTGTCAGTCGGACCCGAGATCGCATGAACCCGAACTTGCATTCACTGGCTGTGGAAGCGATTGATACACGTACCGGTAAAAGCTTAGGATTCCATGATGAAATTCTGACTGACCGGTTGGTCTACGGCACGTATGATCCACATAAGCAACGTGTTTCTCTTACGGGCCATCGCACAACAATCCATCTTGATCTCCTCTCCGAAGAAACGAAAGCTCTCTATTTGCAAGCGACCGGTTCATTTCAGGGGCTGGACCTGCGGTAACGGATGATGGACGTTTTTTGCGCAAACAGTTCTTCAAGCTGATCGAGTATTGACGCATGCATGACTATTTCTGTTAAGCTGATATGATAAAAATGCATTTCTGGCAACGATACTGGGAATAGCATTCGATTCACATCACCATGATTCATGAGACATTGAATCATGGCCAGCTTCAATAGAGGTCACCACGCGCATGCTGCAAGATGACAAATATCAGTCCGGTGAACCCCCTGTTCCAGAAGACGTTCTGGATGATGGGATCATTATCAGTGAGGACACCCGGCGAGCAAATCGGATCCCACCGAATCAGGTGCGCACAAGAAAATGGCCAGTGCTGCAAGCGGGTGTCATTCCCGTGATCGAGCCGGCTGACTGGTCCCTGGAAGTCTTTGGGCTCGTTGAGCATCCCTTCAAACTGAACTGGGCCGAATATCGCGAATTGCCGCGAGTGAAAGTCTTTTCTGATTTTCACTGTGTCACGCGGTGGTCTCGGTTGGGTAACTTATGGGAAGGCGTTTCTACCTCTGAAATCGCCCGGCGGGCCGGTTTGAAACCGGAAGCCAAATTTGTGATCGCTCACGCCTTCGATGAGGGGTGGTCTACGAATTTACCACTGGACGAGTTTCTTTCCCCCGATTCACTTCTGTGCGACCTGCATGAGGGAGCCCCACTTTCTGCCGACCATGGTGGACCCGTTCGATTAGTGGTCCCGCTGTTGTACGCCTGGAAAAGTGCGAAGTGGTTGAAGGGAATCGAATTCGTCAGCGAAGATCGCCCCGGACACTGGGAAGGAGTCGGGTATCATCATCACGGCGATCCATGGAAGGAAGAACGTTTCGAAGGAGAACAACCCGAGAGTTATACAGAGAACCTCGACTTCTAACCTCAACATCGACGAGCAGGCTCATCACAAGCATAAACCGATCAGAGAAAGTCCTTCCATGCTGTCGCTTCGAATGATTCATTCACGATTTCGTTTCCCACAAATCTCACTTCTACTGTTTGCATTACTGACGGTAGCTGTTCAAGGTGCCGAATCGGAGACATCGAAAGGTCGCCCGAACATTCTGATCATGTTGACGGACGATTTGGGATATAACGATCTTGGGTGCTATGGACATCCCGCAATTAAATCTCCCTTTCTTGATCAACTTGCCGCCGAAGGGATGCGGTTTACTGACTGTTATGCGGCAGCCCCCGTTTGTTCTCCTTCGCGTGCCGGCATGCTCTCGGGCCGGACACCTCATCGATTGGGAGTGTTCGACTGGATTCCAGAGGGAAGTCCAATGCATATGAAATCGGATGAAACAACCTTTGCCGCGTTACTCAATGAAGCGGGGTATCAAACGGCCCATATTGGGAAGTGGCATTGCAATGGAGAGTTTAATCGCCCCAGTCAACCACAACCCAATGACCATGGGTTTGATTACTGGTTCTCAACACAAAATAACGCACTGCCGACTCATCACGAACCGATGAACTTTGTCCGAAACGGTGAAGAAGTCGGCAAACTGGAGGGTTATTCCAGCGACATAATTGTGGATGAGGCCATACAATGGTTACAGAATCGGAAAGAGGAAGAACCATTCTGCCTGGTAGTCTGGTTTCACTCTCCGCATGAAGTCGTCGCAACAGCCCCGGAATACGTTGAACAGTACAAGCAGTATGAGCCACTTAAAAGAGCGGAGTATTACGGAAACGTGGCCCAAACGGACGCCGCCGCGGGTCGACTGCTCAAGGAATTGGATAGTCAGAAACTGCGCGACAATACATTCGTCTTGTTCACGAGTGATAACGGACCGGAAACTTTGAATCGGTATGGTCCCCGTTCAAGTCGTTCCTATGGTTCGCCAGATCCACTTCGTGGAATGAAACTGCATATGTATGAAGGAGGGATCCGCGTTCCCGGAATAATTCGTTGGCCTGGCCATATAGAAGCGGGAAGCCTCAGTCATCAACCTGTTTGTGGTGTCGATGTACTCCCGACGGTTTGTGCTGTCGCGGGCGTGGACGTACAGGTTGAGAAAAAACTGGATGGCGCGAATCTCTTACCGGCTCTGGAGAACAAACCGATCGATCGACCGCACCCCTTGTACTGGCGGTATGACCGGGCATTATCCGATGCCAAAATTGCGATTCGGGATGGCGACTGGAAGTTACTGGTGCGAAAAGATTATTCCGAGCCCGAGCTGTATCATCTGACGACGGATATCAGTGAAGAACAAAACCTGGCGAAGAACGAACCGGAACGTTTGAAAACGATGCTGGCTCAACTGAAAGAATTGAACGAAGAAATCTCCGCCGAGGCTCCCACCTGGCCGAAACTGGAACGTAAAGCGAACAAGAAATAATCGATGACTCGTCGTAATACTGTTTCTATGCTGCGCGAATTTCGAGTTCTTTCTCGTCGATGATTTCGATTTCGTCTTCCAGATAGCGCAAGAAAGTGGGAAGTGGGTCACGTTCGGTCGTAACTGGCTTTTTACGCTCCCGTCCGTCAAGTACGGCCGTCAGATAGCAACAGAGTGTAATCGCGCCAAAAAAGAGTAGGGCGGCCAGATAGTCAGCAAACCCGGCTTCCAGTTCATCTTCATTCATGCTGCTCATGTTATTCTGCAGTTCTGAGGAATCTGTTATCAAAACTCCCCGTTCGACCGACTCGGGATTATTCTCCGTCATCCATTTGCCATATTCCTGAATCGTCATTTGGCTGAAGTCGGGTGTGTCTTCACTTGTGTCTAAATTGTTGTCGGCCAGATCAACAGTGGCGACCTCCCCCAGCTCCCCCACTGTTGAAATTTGTTGAGATTCCACCCACGCTCGACTCGCTTCGGAAATACAGAAAGGAAGGATCAACAGGAACATGGGGAACGTACAGAAAAATCCGAACCGAGCCATCCAGCCCCACAAGGACCGAGGCATGAACAGCAGCATCCAGCGGCGCGATGTCTCCAGAATGGAGGTACTATGCTCGGTTGTGTACAGCGTCTCGACCATCAGGATATCCAATTCCCGCGCGACATAAGTATCGATGTGCTGCTTCCGTTCAGGCGAGCTAATCGGTTCCTGCGTCCGTCTCCAGGTATCCAGAAAAGTGACCCGTTTTTCGGCCTGACCGAGTTTTCGGGCCACTTTATTCTCCTTACGTTGCTCTTCACGCCATTTGGAGACAATTTGCATGGCTGAAATAATCGCCCCGATGATAGCCCCAAGGGCGACAACCATTTCCTGCTGTTCCACCAGTCAACATCCTTTGTCTGAGGTGCTCGCTTACCCAGGGAAATCCTTTCCCGTCCTGTTCCTTTGAGATAAAGGCATATAAAAAATTCTCCCATTTTTGGCCAGAGGAGTTTGGATTGAACTAACAACACAAGTAAACATAAGAACACATTTTGAAATTATTCATAACTCTCTTCTGATTGCGAAGCCTCAACCTGATGCAGTATAAGGGGTCGCTCTCGGAGTCGGACAGGTCGATTTCGATCGGAAGATGCTACAAAAAAAGAACCCAGAGCAGGTTTACCATCAAATGACATGCCAGATGGGACAGGACATCTCTCTCGCCGCTGAATTGCTGCGAGAAGGGAAACTGGTCGCTTTCGCAACGGAGACCGTGTACGGACTGGGGGCCCATGCGCTGGACGAGACTGCGGCAGCTCGAATTTTCGCAGCGAAAGAGCGACCCACTTTTGACCCGTTAATCGTGCACATTGCCGATCGTGCTCGATTGCATGAACTTGTCCTGGATGTTCCGGAAAAAGCCCATAAATTGGCGGAGGAATTCTGGCCCGGCCCCCTGACACTCGTGTTACCGAAACGGGACATCGTTCCAGGTTTGATCACTTCAGGCTTACCTAATGTGGCGGTGCGAATTCCGGCGCATCCTGTGGCTCAAAAACTTTTACAGGAAGCGAACATTCCAATAGCAGCCCCGAGTGCCAATCTGTTTGGTCAAGTCAGTCCGACTTCGGCAGAACATGTGCGCGAGCAACTGGGCGAACGGATCGACTATATTCTGGACGGAGGATCGTGCACGGTCGGATTAGAATCAACTGTCGTGGCTGTTGATCAGGAACAGGTGACCTTGCTTCGTCCGGGGGGAACTTCCCTGGAATCGATTGAAGCGATCATCGGAACAGTTCAGGTATCGAACTCGTCTTCTGATGAAACCACTCCACAAAATGCTCCGGGAATGCTGGCGAAACATTATGCGCCAGGAACGCCGTTGACAATTGTGTCTAACCTGTCGGAGGCAATGGCTCAATTTTCTCCAGCGGAAACTGGCTTACTTCTATTCGGGGAATCCGATTTAGCGAATCAGTTTGCCGTAACGGAACAGCTTTCTGCTGAGTCAGATTTGACCGAAGCGGCCGTAAATTTCTTCGCTGCGGTCCGCAGACTGGATAAGCAGCACATCAAACAGATTGTCGCCGTTCCATTCCCCGAACAAGGGTTAGGGAGAGCTCTCAATGATCGCCTGCGTCGAGCCAGCATTCGTTAATCAGGGTGGAGAGAGATTTTGATGTTTCTTCCCACATTTCCGGGAAACTGAAGTAGCATTTTCTGCGCGTGACTTCTATGAATGGGGCACGCGCTGAAGTGACCCTGTCTTCACTCGACTGAAATGGATTTGCGTGCTGGAATTACTGAATGGATATTTGGAATTTATTACTCGACATTGTGCTTCTGTTGGTCGCCTCGTTATTGCTGGGGGGACTCTGTCTCCGGTTCCGACAAAGCCCTCTGGTAGGTTATTTGCTCGCAGGTATGTTATTGGGCGGTCCGGGCGGAGTCGAACTGATTCATCCAGGCCACGAGATTGAATCGATTGCCGAACTGGGCGTCTCTCTCTTGCTGTTCGGGCTGGGGTTGGAATTTTCCTGGGGGCGCTTAACTTCGCTCGGGAAGAAAACATTATTCAGTGGCTTGTTGCAAGTCGTCGTCACTGCCGGGATGGGAGCGGGAGTCGCCACGTTATTTGGACTGGGCACAACGGAAGCCATCGCTGTCGGAGCGATGATAGCCCTCAGTAGTACAGCCTGCGTCCTCCGCGTGTTGAATGATCAGGCGGAAATAGACAGCAATTACGGTCGGAATGCCCTCGCCATTTTACTGGTGCAGGATATGGCTGTTGTTCCGCTCGCTCTGCTGATGAGTGTTCTTTCGCAACCCGGAGAGGGAACCTCATTCCTCTGGCCACTGCTGAAAATCCTCGGGATGACCTCAATCCTGATTGTTGTGTTATATCTGCTACTCAACATCATTGCGGTCCGGGCGTTAGGAATGCTAACGCTGAAACAAAACAGGGAGCTAACCGTGCTCCTCGCTGTCGCCACGGGATTAGGATCCGCATGGGCTGCGCATGCCGTTGGAATTTCTCCGGCGATGGGAGCTTTCGTGGCTGGGATGTTTCTGGGAAATTCTCCCTTTGCGACTCAAATCCGGGCCGATGTTTCTTCTCTGCGCGTTGTGCTGCTCACACTATTTTTTGGAGCCGTCGGTATGGTGGCGGATCCGTTCTGGCTGGTTCAACATGCAGGGCAAGTATTGACCGTGGTGCTGATGCTGCTCGCCGGTAAGACATTGATCATCACGTTCATCCTCCTCATCCTCGGAAAACCATTTCGGATTGCGGTGGCAACTGGGCTTTGTTTGTCACAGATCGGTGAGTTTGCTTTCGTTCTGGGAACAATCGGTAAGGAGGCCGAGATACTCTCCGATGACACTTACCTGTTAATTGTCTCTGCCACGATTGTGACTCTCTTTCTGAGCCCTTATCTCGTCATTTATGCTCAGCGCTGGGGAACCTGGCTGGAACGAATCTTCAAACCCGGACGACGACAACATGAATTTGTTGAATCGAATGGAGATCACCCGCAACCGGACTTTATTATCATTGGCTTCGGGCCGGCTGGTCAACGGGCCAGTGTTCCACTTCAGGAAATTGCCGAGCGGGTTCTTGTACTCGACTTAAACTCAAGCGGTATCCGCAAGGCGAAGGAATTCGGGTTCTTGGGGCAAGTCGGTGATTCAAGTCAGATGGAAGTACTCGAACATGCGGGAGCCGCTCAGGCCCATACCGTCATCATTACTGTTCCCCATCACACAACAGCACTGCAAACGTTGGAAGGGATTAAAGTTCTGAACCCAGATGCCCAAATCCTGGTCCGCTGCCGGTATCAGATTCACACCCAGGAATTTCTGGATGCTGGCGCCCACCTTGTTGCCGGTGACGAAGAATATGTGGGAGATCATATTGCTGAGAAAGTCGCCAAGCAGATCCAACTGTTGAAAGCCGCCGAGTCAGATTCGTCTGGTGAGACGAATACCGGATTAGACGAGAAGTAAGTTCATATTTTTCGAGCTTATTGATTCCTATCGCACTCTTTACAGAGGGTCACATCGGCATCAGAATCAAATCTCGTCCCAAGAAGTTTGATTTCGCGTAATAATGATTCTGATAAAGAGATGAACATGATTTTCCGAGCACAGTTCTGCCTGTTTCTGTTATTTCTTTCTCCTTCCCTCCTACATGCTGGAGAAGCAGAAACGGGAACGGCAGAAATTAAGCTGCAGGCCAGTTTTCAATATCTGACGTTTCTTCCCAAGGATTATGATCAGCAGGAAAAATGGCCACTTGTTCTGTTTCTCCATGGCGCAGGCGAACGAGGGAATGACTTGGAAAAGGTCAAAGTGCATGGTCCTCCGAAACAGGCGGCAGAAGGTCGCGAATTCCCGTTTATTCTGGTCGCTCCGCAGTGCCCCGCAGGATACTGGTGGCATCCGAATGAATTAGACGGATTGCTCGATCAGCTTGAGAAAAAATACAAAGTTGACCCCGACCGGATCTATGTGACGGGCCTCAGCATGGGAGGTTACGGCACCTGGGCTCTGGCATCCTATTGCCCAGAGCGTCTCGCTGCCATCGCCCCCATTTGTGGTGGGGGAGTGGCTTATTTAACGACCGAATATCAAGACCTCGCCGTCTGGGCTTTTCATGGGGATCAAGACACCGTCGTTACTCTTCGAAACAGTGAAGAACTGATCAAGCGGCTCAAAGAACGGGGGGCTAAAGAAATTCGATTCACCGTTTACGAAGGAGTCGGTCACAATTCCTGGACGCAAGCTTACGACAATCCGGAGCTCTACGAGTGGCTCCTCCAACAAC
>JAGQQC010000020.1 GCA_020426395.1 Planctomycetaceae bacterium | reverse complement strand
CAGCCTGCAACGGTTGCTCTCGTTCATGGAAGGACTTGAAGGAGGAGGTGACCAGCCTATTGATCAAGCGGTGCAAACCGTGCTGCACACACATCGGGGACGGGGCATCTGCGTACTGCTGTCCGACTTTCTAACGTGGGGAGATGTCTCCAAATCGTTCAACATGCTTTACAGTCGCGGCCTCGAAATCATGGGATTACAGATCCTGGGGTCCTCTGAAATTCACCCCGACATCACCGGCGACATTCGCCTGGTCGATTCAGAGTATGGTTCGACACTCGATATTTCTTCTGCAGGCGATCTTCTGGAAATCTACCAGGAACATCGTCTCGCACTGGAAGAACAACTCGCCTTGCAATGTCGCAAGCGAAGTGGCCGGTTTCTCTCTCTCGATTCGAACACCCCTGTCGAGCAAGTTCTGTTCGACCGCATGCGACGGGAGGGATGGGTTCAATGAGCTGGCTCGGTTTTCAGGCTCTGCAATACAGTTGGTTGTTTCTGCTGCTAATTCCGCTGATTCTGTTTTACTTCCTCAAGTTAAAACGCCCCCAGCAACGGATTGCCTCGCTCGTTTTGTGGCAACAGGTCCTTGACGATCAGCGAGTCAATTCTCCATTCCAGCGGTTCAAGCGTAACATCCTTTTGCTGTTACAACTTCTCCTGCTCACACTCCTCATTCTGGCGGCGCTGCAACCATTTTTCACGGGAGGTGCAGAACGGGCTCGTTATATCCCGATCGTGATCGACACTTCGGCCAGCATGGGTGCAATTGATGCCGAAACGGGAGAATCCCGACTTGATGTCGCCCGCAAACGGATTATTGAAATGATTGATAGCCTGACGATCGATCAACAGATGTCACTTGTCGCCGTCGATTCTTCCGCTCGCCGGTTAACTGACTTCACGAACGATAAACGGATGCTGCGAAACGCAATTAACGATCTGGAAGTCGTTGATCTCCCGGGAAAACTGGAAGATGGCCTGCGAATGGTGCAAGCGATGTCCCGTACCGTTCCCGTGGAAGAAGTCATTTTATTTTCGGATGGAAACTTCCCGGAACAAATCAACTTCGAGCTGCCCTACTCCGTCAACTATCAACAGTTACCTCAAATCACGACCAACCTCGGAATCACGTCATTCAATGCACAGCGGGTCGATGATGACTCCTGGGATCTGTTTGCCGTGATCGAAGCCTCTCGGGAAACAATTGGGGCTGATCTCAAATTACTGGAAAATGGAAAAGAGATTGATAGCTCTCCCATCCTGGTTGGGGAAGAGACTCCGCACCGATTCGGTGTCCGGGTGAATGTCTCGAACGAAACCCAATTCGAGTTACAACTGGTTCCTAAACAGCATGATTGCCTGGCGGCCGATAACCGCGCATTTCTGATGATTCCCCGCACCCGAGCCTTACGAATCTTCGTCGACCCAGAAATGGTCGCCTATCGGCATGTACTCAGTTCGCTGGAACGAATTGAAGTCTACCCGACTCCCGGCACGAATCCGGAGACCGCTGCCGGGGATTTTGATTTGATTATCAGCCGGGAACCTCCCACGACCCTCCGTTCGGCTCCACTCGAATTTTACGAAAACCAAATCCCGTCTGACCTGGAGACCCTGGTTACGGTCCAGGAAGACCAGGCCATGGTGATCGATTGGTTCCGAACGTCTCCCTTACTTGAGCATGTTCTATTACAGAATCTCCTCATCAATCAAGAGCCGGCTTACGCTGAAGACGTGGGTGAGAAGGAACTGCGAGACCTCGGTTACGAAATTCTTGTGCACGGCCAGAAGGGGCCGTTGATGCTTCAGCAAAAATCGATCGAACGGAACCGATATTTCATGCTGTTCGATAGTGGCCAGTCCACATTCCCATTCCGCATCGGATTTCCGATCATGGTGACCAATGTTGTGCAGGAAGCGATGGAAGTCGCCGGGCTCTCACAAGCCTCGGCGGTGAAAACCGGCGTGCTACCCGAACAACTCGTTTCCCGCGAAACGGAATACGGCATCGAAGGCCCTCGGGGGTTAAACCGAACGTTGTCCAGCGACAGTCATGGTCTCCTCGCCGGTATCCCGGCCCCGTATGTCGGGGAATATGAAATCCGTGATGGCAGTGATGTGATTGCCCGACGTGGGGCAAGTCTGATTGACCCACGCGAGTCCTCGCTCGCTGCGAATGACAAAATCCAGTTCGACGAACTCCCCGTCTCCGCCGCTTCAGCACAGGTCGACACGGATCGACCTCTCTGGCGTTATCTGGTTTTTGGTGCGTTTGGTTTTCTCATGCTGGAATGGTGGTTCTTCCAGAGAAGACCGACAGGATTACGTAGCACATGAATCGAATGATCTCGATGTACACACTAAAATTCATGGCGATAGTAAATCTGCTGATTTTTCTGTTGCAGATGGCTACCCCTGCGTTCGCTCAAGATGCAAATGGTAAAGTCTTCGTACCGATCGGTTCGATCAGTGTCGAAATCAAACCGCTGCTCAATCGTTGCCGTCCACAATCCCCGATGCCGTCCACATTCGTCGTCTATAATAATTTCCAGCAAATTCTGACGGGCGACTTGGTAATCGAAGGCATCGAAAACCAGAACACGCTCTTTACTTACCGCACGCCAGTGACGTTTGTTGAAGGCGAGCAAAAGTTTCGGGTACTTCTCCCACTCCATCTGTATCGACCCGCTACGGGACAAGTCGAATTACAACTTTACCTGGAAACAAAAGATCGGAAATTCGATCTCGACATTCATCCCGTGCAGGTCCCCGTGTTCGGTTCTGAATATTTCATGGCCGGTTACATTATGCCCAATCTCGGCCAGTTCAGCCATGAGATAGAAAGTTACCGCCTGAAACTTAACCAGATGGAAAAATGGTTAGCCTATGCCGAAGTTCTGGAAACACAGGAGGACAGTCAACGTTCTTATCAGGCCAAATGGCAGCGGACTCTATTTAGCGAACTTAATCAATTGGACTTTCCAGAACGCCCTATTGAATTGACCTGTTTTGATCTGATCACAATCAGCGGGGAAGCGTATAACGAGCTAAACGAGAAACAGCTTGCCGCACTTACTCAGTGGATAAAAGCGGGGGGCAATTTACTGCTATTCCTTCCCGATGAAGTCGATTTGGAACATGTGGAGACGCTGAATAATTTAACCAATCTGCATGACGGTGAAGAATTCTTTTTCATCAACATCGATAATCGCCTGCAATGGGATACTGATAAGAACGACGCACCTCTCTTTCTGCGCCCATTCTTATTACGGAATTGTGGCTTGGGACGGGTCGCCTTCGTTAAGTCGGAAATTCTGGAAAACCCGATCCAGTACCATCAAGAAAGATTGGAAACGTACCTGTTTCTCTGGCGCGTTCGGAAAGAGATTGCCGATCGCCTGCGGTCAAAGTCGCTTTATCAATTACAGATAGAAACCGGTGAAAACGAATTCGATGGCCCCTCGGAACTCAAACTGAGTGGATTCAATAATTTCAGTGGATTTAATCGTTCTTCCCTCTACCAATTCCGAAGGCGAATGGACGATTTCAGTATGGAAGAACAGCTACTCATCAACCAGCAAATGCTCGCAGAAGGAAGCCTATCCGCTGAGGAATTGTGGGTTCAGGATCAGCATGCCTGGCGAAACCTGTTACCGCATGGCTTCAATCTTGTCCCTCCCGTGTTTGTCATGGGATTGATGTTCTTCTACCTGCTATTAGTCGGTCCAGGAGATTACTGGCTGCTCGGTGCATTAAGAAAAAGAAAATGGACCTGGCTAAGTTTCCCGTTGATCACCATTGTTTTCACCTACATCACCGTCCACAGCATCAATGCTTACATGCAAATTGAGAATCCGGAACGGAAGCTGATCGTCACCGATGTCGGTAAAGCGGGAGATGTTCTCAGGCAATCGAGTTTCACGTGTATTCTCAGTCCGTCTCAACAAATCAATACAACCACCTACAATCGCGAACTGACCATCCCGGTCGACATCGCTCAATCGTGGCTGAATGACGATCAGCTCCAGAACCTCAACAATGTCTACACTGGACAAACCTCCGATCCACCCCTCTTTTCGGGAAGTCTGACCGGTGAATACAGTTTGACACAACCTCTTCAGAAATGGTCTCCCAAAACTTTTATCGGGTTTGATATTCCCTCCGTCACGGAAAGTTCCGACAGCAGTCGCTGGAATCATACACCCGAGTTCTGGAAAGCCCTTTCCTGGGAAATGCTGGGGGACAGACCTGCTATCCAAAGTCTGGCCAGACAACACTTCCCAAATCCAGTTGTGGTAGAAGTAATGGATCAACAACAAATCAACGAGGACGATCCCGATTTAGAATTCTCTTGTCAAGCACTGATGCATACGATCGATTTTACACGGAACTTCGGGCTCTTTGGACAAATGCATTCCATAGCCCCGCGACCCGGTTCTTTCCAAGCGAATCAAATCGTCGGTGATTTTCAGGATCCCTCGCAAATACTTGTCCGAGTGATGTGGGAAGAAGGAGACCTGCTCCACGTCGAACGATGTCTTTTTCATGATGAGTCTGCCCCATGACCAACGTGGTTGAAATAAATAATCTACATGTCCGATACGGAAAGCTGATCGCCGTCAACGGAATCAGTTTCAAGATTCCTAAAGGAGAAGTTTTCGGCTTTATCGGACCAAACGGAGCCGGAAAATCCTCCACGATCAAAGTCCTGGCAACCTTACAACGCGAGTTCACCGCCGATGTCCTCCGCGTCAACGGATTTGATGTCCGGTTGCAGGCACACAAGGTTCGCGAATGCATCGGTTACATGCCTGACTTTTTCGGTGTCTACGACAACCTGACCGCTCGCGAATATCTGCATTTCTTCGCGGCAGCCTTCAAGATTGACATTGAGAAACGGGATGCCATCATCTCCGACGTACTCGAATTGACAGACTTAACCGCCAAGATCGATGCCCAGGTCGATTCACTTTCCCGTGGAATGAAACAACGACTGGCACTCGCTCGAGTGCTACTTCACGATCCCGATCTGTTACTGCTCGACGAGCCTGCCTCGGGGCTTGATCCCCGAGCCCGGATTGAAATTCGTGAGTTACTGCGAGCCCTGCGCGATATGGGGAAAACCATTCTCATTTCCAGCCATATCCTGCACGAACTTTCCCAGCTCTGCACCTCCATCGGCATCATCGAAACAGGAACACTCGTAACCCAGGGAACACTTGAAGATATTTACGAGCGGCTGAGTCTGATGCGGATCGTCCACGCTCAGATCTCCAATCTTGATGAAGAAATGGTAGGCCGAATCGGACAGATACCCGGTGTCGAATCACTTGAGCAACAGGTTGATCGTCTGGCGATTCGACTGAAAGAAGGGGAAACCCCGATTGAGGAACTGCACGAGAAGCTGGTTCAAAATGGCGCCCGCATTCGCATGTTCCAGCCTGAAGCGATGGATATGGAAACGGCCTTTATGAAACTGACTGAAGGAAAAACAGCGTGATCGACAAACTGCGAAATCGGTTCAGTCTCCCGCTGCTAGCCCGAGACCTGACTCAGCAGGCAGGCCGCCGGTCGATGTACATTCTCCGCACCATCCTGATCATCGGGATGATTGCCTGGGTTTGGCTCGCGACCAATTCCGTCAATAACCTGGGAGGCAGAACAGCCTCTTCACTGCAATCACTGGGAAGTGGACGCTGGTTGTTCCAGGATCTGGTGGGCACGCTGTTTATCGGTATCTATATTCTGGTCCCGATTCTCAGTTGCGGCTCCATCGCCCAGGAAAAGGAAAACGACTCCCTGCAATTACTCCTCTTAACCCGACTTGGCCCCTGGGCAATTTTACTGGAAAAGTATCTTTCACGCGTACTGCCGATGCTCCTGTATCTGTTCTGCGCCTTGCCGATTTTTGCGTACCTGTATTCTTTGGGGGGAATCACCGAGCAACAGATTTTCGCGTCGTTTTACCTGCTGGTTCTCGCGATACTGCAATTGAATGCCATCTGCCTGTTCTGCTCGGCGGCTTCTGGTAAAACGATCAACGCACTGGTCCTTTCCCTGTTCGTCATGCTGTTCTTCTACGTCGCCCCTGCATTTCTACTCAGCCTGATCGAGACCTTGTTTTCAGGTCTTCTCAGTTGGAGGTGGACCAATTTCCTGAATACGGTCTCCTGGTTTACCATCCCTCCTGTTCTCAATTCCCTGGCAGATGAAAATTATCTCGCCCAATATACGCCGCTCCCATTCGCGCAGACCCCTTCGCTACAACTCGTCCTCGCCTCCACACCGATCTGGATCAGTATTGTCATTTTTCTTGTTCTGGCGAGGGTCATCCTGCTCCGAAAAGCGATCAATAAATCCCGCAACTGGCTCTATGTCTTCTTTGAAAAACTGGATGGGATTTTCAATGAATGGAATGAGGACATGGGGGGGGGAATCGTGTTGATCAAGGAACGCAACGACCTCCCCGAATACGAACCCATCGCCTGGAAAGAAACCCGTAAGTCAGCCATCGGAACCGCCCGATACTTGTTCCGCATGCTGGTCGTATTGGAATTACCTATCCTGCTACTCTGTCTGGTTCTGATTTCCGAAGGTTCTCGAAACTCGACGATTTTCTATTTCTTCAGCATCTTGATGATCTGCATCGCCATGTTGATTTTGGTTAACAAGTCAACAGGCCTGATTACCCAGGAACGGATGCAGCAAACGTTAGATGTCGTCCTCACCACCCCAGTGAATGGACGGGACATCATTCTGCAAAAATCACGCGGTGTCCGGAAGCTCTGGATTATTGTGATGATCCCGGTGCTGACCGTCATCATTTCCAAAATGTTGATCATTACTTCATCAGCTCAATTCGCTTATCTCACTTTCGCTTGTGCTTTCACGCTCACCACAACCTGGTTGGGCATCTGGTTATCAATCTTTATTGGCTTAAGGCAGAAGCGGCATATTTATGCTGTCACTACGACACTCAGCATCTTGGGTATCTGGTGTGTTAGCTTCTGGCTTTTACGGCTGCTTTTTGTCTTTGGCCTGTCACCAGATGATCTGCAGATAGCCAGACTGATTTCTCCACTGGAGGTACTCCGCATGATTGACGGGTTGGCTTTCAATGATCTAAATCTGGAATTCTATAGCAACAGCACAATCCTGGGTTATCTGGTTTATACCGCACTAGCGACCTGTCTAATCCGCTATTCCTGCCTCAAACAAGCTGACCAACTTTCGGGGCGTATCTCCGATTCAAGTCAGGACTTGAAACCCACTCCCCCACGTTTATCGTTAACAAAAGAGGAAAAGCCGCTCCATGCGTGATATCCTCAGATATTTCCCGCTCCGAATTCTTGAGCGCGGAAATCTCTTCTTGATGTCGTTACACTGAAGAAAAATTAACGGTTCAGACAAGGTCGTTTTTTCATCCCCATAATCGGCTCTTCGTCATCCGCTAATATCAATAAAGTTGCCTCACAGTGAGAGTCACCCTAATGCGATCCAAATCCCTCATCGGTCGACTGACGGTTTTCACATCCGTGTTGGTGTCCGCTTTCTTGACCCACCCGGACTTTGCTAAAGCATTTGATATTGAAGAGGTTCACTGGGGCTTCTCAGGGAAAATCTTTCCCCAGGAAATTAATCCTCTCTTCTTGAGACTCCGAAATAACACCGGTGAAGCAGAAGAATTTACACTCAACCTGAAGCAGCGAACATATGGTTCCCGTTCCGTGGGGGCGACAATCTCGGTAGCTGAAGAAGGAAATACCATTTTTCTCGCTCCCTATACCGAACGGTGGGTCACTTTCTACTTATACGCCTCTCACAGCTCATCTGAAGTTCAACTGTTCAAGGAAGATAAACGGGTGGGCGATCCCATCCCCATGCCCAACCAAAGTCGGTCTGCCACTGAAGAATCTATCCACCGCAGCCGAGTCTTGTTTACCGCCTCAGACGAATTCAACCTGAACCGAAACAGCCAACTGAAGCGATTCCCCTCTGAAGTTTTTCCTCCGAATCTAACTGGCACGGACACACTCGAAGTCGTCTTTCTGGATCATGTTCCCCGCTGGCAGCCTGAACAACGCAAAACATTCCTGCGGTGGCTGAATCGAGGGGGAATACTGCATCTGCTGCAAACTCGAACAGGAACCTATCCCACCTTTGATGAGGAATTGGCCGTATTAAATGGCCCACTCGATCACCAATACATCGGAGGCGGACTCGTGATTCGTCATCCGTTCAGTCAACACAACCTGGATAAAAAAATGCTGGAGGATATCGTCAAACAGGAATTTGATTTCTTCCAGACGGGCGCCACCCCCGTTAACCAGGAGAACTATGGTTATCATTATTACGGCGATAGTCTGGAACATTACTTATTCCCCACACTGAAAGAATACGTCAATCCAAACCACAATTGGCCCGTGATGTATCTGATCTCCTTCCTCTACTTGCTCCTGATTTTTCCCGGGGCCTGGCTTGTCATGAAAAAGTGGAGTGACTTCCGCATTACTTACGGCAGTTTATTATTGGGGATGCTCCTATTCGCTCTGATTTTCAATGTCGTGGGAGCACGAGGATATGGTGAATCGACCCAGATCAACTCTATCGCGCTGGCTCAAGTCCTGCCTGACGATGAACTGGATGTCATGCAATATTCCAACGCATTTGTCACTTCCGGTGGTTTTTTCGAGCTACAACACCAGGGCTCTGGTCTAATTTATTCGACTGGTAGCGATTCGGAAGAAGTTCTCGGAAAAATCCAACTGGGAACCCAAGCTGAATTTTCCGTCGATATCCCCCCGTTTTCATCCCGTCCTTTTATTCATCGTACCCTGATCAACAAGAAAGCCCCGACAGTCGAACTCACGACATTCGATCCGGAAAAAGGTTTGTCGAGTCTGGAACTCAACATCGACTCGCTGGATGCAGGAAGCCAACTTTGGGCCATCCATAAAGACCGGATTTCGCCTATTTCCCTACAGGGTTCTTCCTGGTCAACCAAACGGAGTGGCCAACCGCTGTCCGAATTCCTGCAGTCCGATGAATACTTCAACGACTACGACATCTACGGCCAGCAAATAAACCACTCTGCCAATAAGGAAAAAATTGACTCTCAATTGTTCCGAAAGGTGATGCATAAATCATTTCGGTTTCAGAATATCTATAACAATGGGAATAACAACGTCTCCAACTCGATCAAACAGGATCGAGTCTATTTATTCATCCAAAGTGAAATGCCTGAAGAACTCAAATGCGCTAGCGAATCTTTCCAGAAGCAATCGGGCAACATCATTTACCAGTACGAACTTATTCTCTCGGAGTAACGAGATGACAGATACGTCTTCCGCCGAAAACCCCTCCACCGAACAGCCGATCGAACTCGAATTCGATGAAAACAGCCCGACCCCGGCCATCGAAATGAAAGGGGTTAGCCATCGGTTCAAGGATTTCAACGCGCTTGATGGAGTGACCTTTAACGTTCCCCAGGGAGCCCTACATGGTTTTGTGGGTCCGAACGGAGCCGGTAAGACCACGTCATTGAAACTGATCTGCACATTGCTCAAACCCCAAACCGGGATGGTCCGGGTCATGGGAAAAAATGTGCTCACCCATGTTAAAGACGTCCGCCAAATCATTGGCTTCATGCCGGACCATTTCAGTTCTTACCGACAGATGACGGTCTTCGAGTATCTCGATTTCTTCGGAGCCGCCTATGGATTGGCGATGCGACGACGCAATGAAGTCATTGATGATGTCCTCGAATTAACCGACATGGCGGGACGCAAGCAAAGCCTGATTGGCGGCCTCTCCCGCGGGATGCAACAACGCGTCAGCCTCGCCCGGGTCTTGATCAATGATCCACAACTTCTCCTGCTGGATGAACCAGCCTCCGGACTAGACCCCCGTGCCCGTATCGAACTGATGGAAATCCTGCAAGCGCTACAGGAACTGGGGAAGACGATCTTTATTTCCTCACACATTCTTAAAGAACTGGAAGAACTCTGCGACTCGGTCACCATCATCGACCGGGGTCGGATCAAGTATTCCGGTACGATCGAAGCACTCCGCCATCATGGACATGAAAACATCGCTTATCGGATCCAGATTCTGAACGGGCAATCCGACCCCATCGAAACATTGCTCGGAATCCACGGGGTAGTCTCGGCTGACAAGGTCGGAAACAGCCGGGCGATCCGCATCACCTTGGACGACAGCCTACTCTCATCGAATCAACTCCTTTCGCAACTGATCGAACGAAATGTCACGATCACCAGTTTCGAACGTGAACAACGTCAACTCAACCAGGCCTTTATGGATTTGACCGAACAGGGGGTTCGTTGATGTTTCGCGGCACTTTCGCCCTGCTCCAGCAGGCTCTGCGGACCGACTCCCGCAAACTTTCGACTCATCTCTTCATGCTGCTCTTTGTGGCCGGCATTTTGATCATGTTGTACGCAACAGAACAAGGGAGTTCGAGACGTTCGGCACCAGGTAAGGAATTCTTTACGTCCATCTGTTATTTGAATTACGGCGCAATCATTCTGGCTGGCCTCGGATTTTTCAGCTCGGCCATCACAGAAGAAAAAGAGGACGGTACCCTGGGTCTACTTAAAATGACCGGGATGAGCCCCCTCGTACTTTTATTGGGGAAATCAACCTCCCGGCTCATCTACGCGCTGATCTTACTTTCGGTACAGGTTCCGTTTGTGCTGCTTTCGATCACCCTGGGGGGGGTCATGCTCAACCAGATTATCGCCGCCTATGTAGGCCTGGCCGCTTTTTTAATCATGGTTGCGAATTTCGGCCTGCTCGCCTCCGTGATTGGGAGGAACTCACGCCAGGCGATCGCATTGATGGTCATACTCGCTGTGGTCTACATCGTACTGCTGGTCATTATGATCGTGATCGTCGAATCGACGCGCAGATCAATGCCCGGCACACTGTTCAGAGATCAGGTAGAGGATGTACTCGAATTCTTCGCCTTGAATCACGTGATCTATCGGATCAGTGAAGTCATCATGCAAACCGGTTTTAATGAATCCCCCTTCTCCTGGCAGGTCTGGGGTAACCTGGCTCAAGGCGGGTTCTATTTTCTGTTCTCCTGGGTCCTGTTCGAACCTTGTACCGCCTCCAGCCTGCAAACGGACTCTGGCCCAGAACGAGCCGATTTATTCAAAACCAGAAAAACCGATGGCAAAAACCGAAACCGGGGGCGAGCCTGGGATCTCGCACTCGCCTGGAAAGATTTTCATTTCATCGCCGGTGGGTTCAGCTCGTTTCTGTTCAAGTACATTCTCTACTCGCTGATCATTGGTTTGATCTGTTTTCTAATCTACTTGGGAGAAAACTTCCACTGGGGTATGCAGCGGGAAGACCTGAGTTGGCTACTGATCAGTTTCTCGCTGGTTATTCTGGCAATTGAACTTTGTGTCTATGCGGCACGAATTTTCCAAGACGAAGTTCGCTGGCAAACGCTTTCCGTATTGGTGATGCTCCCCCTTTCGATCCCACAGATTGCCTATCAGAAAATCGCCGGTTGCTTGTGGGGACTCGTCCCGATTACGACATTCCTGCTCCTGGGTTGTGCTCTGGCCCCCGAGAATGTTTTCGAATTCCTGGAGAACGTCTTCTTCAATGAATACGGTTTTTTTATCATCCTGATGATCCTGGGGTTCTGCGTCGCCTTTCTCCATTTGATCGCTTATCTATCGCTGTATGTGAAATGGGGAGCAATCCCGGTCGCGATCGGGGTTACCGTGTTCTTCCTCACTTGTTGCGGAATCGGTACTGGTGCGATTTTTGACGGTGGTGGTGGAGGCGATGGCGGATTTTATGTCTTCTCCTTTGTCTGGATAGGTATCTTCGGCGTGATTACCGTCGTACTGCATATTCTCACCGGCGAAAAACTACGCGATCTGGCCGCCAAAAAATAACAGCCCCTTCTTTGAAACTGTTCACTCTAACTCGCTCTCACGTTTGCCTCGCCAGAGCGTGCCCGCTAAAACAGAGGAATCACCAGGATATTTCTATTGGTTTTCAAAAGAAATCCTCTGGGCATTTATTCGATCTTCTATGTTTTTCTGATTGCCTTGCCACCAGGATGCTGATTCATGAGTAAAGTGACCCGCCCCGAGAAACCAGTTCTACTCGGCCAACATACCCGCAAACAATTTCGCGAACGGATGCAATCCGGCGAACTCAAAGTCTGTATTATTCCAGTCGCCGCCACAGAGCAGCACCTGGAACATCTGGCGATGGAACATGACTGGCGGAGCGTGATGCACGTTGCGATGGGAGCGGCAGAAAAGAATTCACCGCATGTCCTGGTCGCTCCTTCGATGAATATTGGCATCAGCGAACATCACATGAAACACATCGGTACGCTCTCCGCGATGCCGGGCAGTTGGCTCGGAGTCCTGTTCGACACCATCCGCAGTATGCACTCTGCCGGATTCGAACATATCCTCGTTCTTAACGGCCACGGTGGGAATATGGCTCCCTGCAAAGGTATCTGGGGACAGTTTCAGCAACGCCTGGAGATCAACTTACAATTTCATTCCTACTGGGATCTGCTGCCTGAGAAAATCTGGCGCGACGCAATGCAATCGAACGATTATCCCGGTCACGCCCAGGAATTCGAAACCGCTTTTGCAATGTACGCCTTCCCGGAAAACGTCGATCACGAAGCGATGGCCAGTCAAATCGATCAATCCCCTGCTCTGGCCACACCGGAAACTGGAAAAATCCTGGTCGAAGGAATCATCGACCACGTCGCCGCACATGTCAAAGAGATGGTCGACGGCAAGAACAACTGGGAAGTGCCCCCGTTCTTCCCGTAGGAAGAAACGTGTAAATCACTCATGTTGTAAAGTGTGCCACTGCCTGCCAACATCGAATTAACAAACCGCATCTTGGTTGGTGGCGCAAAACCACGCGTCAATCAACGCCTGACGACCGTAAGCCGCCCCAGAGAGGCGAACGCCTCAATGCTTGAAGTGACGTCGTTCGGTGAAGACCATCGCGATGCCATGTTCGTTACAGGCGGCGATCACTTCGTCATCGCGGCGAGAACCTCCAGGCTGAATAGCGGCTTTAATGCCCGCTTCGGCTGCCTGATCAATCCCATCCCGGAAGGGGAAGAACGCATCGGAAGCGACTGCTCCTCCCTGACTTCGCTCACCCGCTTTATGAGCTGCAATAAAGGCGGAATCGAGTCGACTCATCTGTCCAGCTCCGACACCCACGAGTGATTCCCCTTTGACGTACACAATCGCATTCGACTTCACATGCCGGCAGACATTCCAGCCAAAAATCAAATCGAGCCACTCTGCCTCGGTTGGTTCCCGCTCCGTAACGACTTTCCAAAGTTCCCGCGGATCAGCTCCAAGGTCCCGTTCCTGCACCAGCAATCCCCCTGAGACACGGCGGTAATCAAGTTCCGCTTCGGTGGCATCGTTCAAGGCGGATAATTTCATCAGACGGACGTTCGCCTTCCATTTCGGTTTCGTCGTTAAAACTTCGTACGCATCATCTTCGTAACCAGGAGCGATGATCGCTTCGATAAATTTATCCGGGCCACACATCTGTTCTGCCGTGGCCAGATTTACTGGGCGGTTCAAACCAATGATCGAACCGAATGCACTCACAGGATCGCCTGCATAGGCCCGTTCGAATGCGACCGCTAAGTCGTCCGCGGTACCACAACCGCAAGGATTATTATGTTTAATGATTGAGACCGCCGGTCGATCAAATCCCTGCACAATCGCCATCGCCGCATCCAGGTCCAGCAGATTGTTATAAGAGAGCTCCTTACCGTTGATCTGCTCCGCCGCTGCGAGCGATGATGGCCCAGGATTTGATTCCACATAAAAAGCAGCCTGCTGATGCGGATTTTCGCCATACCGCAAGGGAAGTTCTTTCGTGAATTCCAACTTCAATTGTTCGGGGAACAGGTCGCTGTTCGACTCAACAGGAGCATCGACTTGTGCAAGATAAGCGTTAATCGCGCGGTCATAATCGGCCGTCATTTTGAAAGCGGCTGTCGCCAATTGACGGCGAAAAGGTTCATCCAATCCACCCGATTTCAGTTTTTCAATGACCTGTGGATACTGTTCCGCCCGAGTCACCACGGCCACATATTTATGGTTTTTCGCCGAAGAGCGAATCATACTCGGCCCGCCAATGTCAATCTGTTCGATCGCTTCAGCGAGAGTGACATCCGGCTTCGCTACCGTTTGCTGAAACGGATACAGGTTACAGGCGACAATCTGAAACGGAATGATTCCATGTTGCTGCATCGCTTCCTGATCGGCAGGCAAATCGGGTCGCCCCAAAATGGCTCCGTGCACCCGGGGATGCAACGTTTTCACCCGACCGTTCATGATCTCGGGAAATTCAGTGTAAGCCGCAATTTCGATGACCGGAATGCCGGCCTCGGAAATGGCCTTGTAGGTTCCGCCGGTGGAGAGAATTTCATAACCCAGGCCATGCAGTTCGCGGGCGAAATCAATCACTCCTGTTTTGTCACTAACCGAAATAAGAGCACGGGGAGCAGCCATGTTGAACCACCTGATAAAACGGAATCGAGCTAGAATCGCGTAGCCGGCTCAGCAGAGCCGAGGCATCGACAATTGTGAAAAAAGCATGAACAACTAACTGTCGGCGACTGTATCGGAACTGGGAGAGAGAATCAAACCGCCCACCCAATTCACGACCGTTTTTAACCAAGGTTTGGACGGGTTCCCCCTGCAGAAGACGGGCTCGCGAGGGAAAACCAGTCTGTTTCCGTCCCATTTCGAGGCAGATAAGCTTGTCGATGTCGCATCACACCCAAGACCTCTGTCTTCCCCCATTTTTCGATTTCTTCCGCGTTCGTCTCGATGCTCGCATCATCTGCTAACGAAACCGCTTCATTCAGAACGACTCCCGCAACCGATAATCTGCGCGCACGCACTGCTTCGAGGGTCAACAAGGTATGATTTATCGTTCCCAATCCGAGTCGGGCAACAATGACGACTGGATAACCTAGCGTAGTCACGTAATCGGCAACCATCTCTGTCTCGGTGAGTGGACAATACCAGCCACCGACTCCTTCAATCACGAGTAAATCAACCCGACTCCTCCACCAGTCGACTCCACTCAGGAGTAATTCCGCATCGACCTGTGTTCCCTCGGCAGCCGCCGCAACGGGGGGGGCCAGCGGCGCTTCGAACAGTTGCGGACAGATGTGTTCGCGAGAATACTTTTCCTTTAAGGCGGAATATAAATGTTCCAAGTCGGGCCAGCAAAGAGTGCCATCATCGCGTCGCTCTGCTCCCGAGCAAACCGGTTTATACAATCCAACCGTCAGCTCATCCTGCTGGAGCAGTTGCCGGGCAATTGTCCCCGTAATCCATGTTTTGCCGACGCCGGTATCGGTACCTGTGATGAACAATCCGCGCATATTGAAATCAAATTTCAGTCGTTGAAAAAGAATGACTTAAGGCTCGAAATTAGACGCAGCATCTCGTCGAAATAAAGACCAGAGAAAATCCATCTTAAGTAACCAGGCCGCACCGAAATAGACCAACACCGCCCCCAGGAGAGGAATCACCACATTCCACAACCGTTGTATGAAGGTGACCGAGTCAGGTAGAACTAATTGAAGTCCCCCACATGCAATCCCCATAACAAGAACGGCAATGGTCGTCTTGAAGATCGTTTTGCCCAATTCATTTCGATCCAGACGACCGACTTGTTTCTCGAATTTCTTAATCACGATCACAACTTGAATCGCCGCACAAATTGCTGTGCTGATGGCTAATCCAACTCCCTGCCAAATCCAGATCAACGTCATGTTGAGCACGAGATTCAAAGCGACCATCTGTAACCCAACGTAGAGGGGCGTCATTCGATCTCCCAAAGCATAAAAACCGCGGTGCAGAATCAACAGAGCACAGCTTGACCAGACTGCCGCTCCATACGCGGCAATCATTTTCGCTGTTTGTCCCGCATCTTCCGAGGTAAATTGACCATATTCAAAAAGTAACCGGG
The DNA here is from genome assembly GCA_020426395.1 of Planctomycetaceae bacterium. Classification (GTDB taxonomy): domain Bacteria; phylum Planctomycetota; class Planctomycetia; order Planctomycetales; family Planctomycetaceae; genus Polystyrenella. Next base: position 3,897 of record JAGQQC010000020.1, on the reverse strand, counting down.
TAATCGGTTTGGAAAGGAGTATCATCCCGACACTGGCCGGCAACGCGATGCCGATCACCTGTTTCAGTCCGAGTAGCAAAGTTTGCTGCAACCGATCCTGCTGTCCGGTCTCCGCATGCCGGGTCATAAAGGGAAAAAGAACTGTCCCTAACGCGAGACCAAACAAACCGAGCGGGAACTGGAACAGTCGCTGGCCAAAATAGAGAGCCGAGGCCGTTCCCGCCTTTAACGGATATTCAATACCCCAGATCACCCACATAATTCGCTCAGCAGGTTGACTGATTTCTTCAGGAGCGGAAAAAACCCAGGCAATGAGACTATCGGAAACCGCATTGATCTGGGCGATCGACAAACCAATTAATACCGGGATCATACTGCGGAGTACTTCACGAACATCCGACTTGGCTTCGCGCCAATCCGTTGTGTAGCGATATCCCATTCGGAACAGGGGCAACAATAAACCGACAAGTTGTACAGCCCCCGCCAGTAAAACTGAGACCGCAATAACGACCACTTGCGTACGAGGGGAACTCCATACAGGAGCCACCATCCAGATCGTAAAAATCCAGAGGCCGTTCAAGATCAGTGGAGAAAATGCAGGCCAACCAAATCGGTTCTGGGCATGCATCACGGCACTGATCTGCGCCACCAGGCAAATGAGCAACAAATACGGGAGCATGATCGCCGTCAGGCCGAGCAGTAACTGGTACTCGGGAGAATCCAGCCCGGCCAGATAGAGCGTCAGTAATAAGAGTAAGCCCCCTACCGTGACTGCGGATAAAAAACGGGTGAGCCACAGGAGCGTCGCGGTCACCAACCGCCAGGCGGAATCCAACCCATGTTGTTCCCGTTCACGGACGAAGGCTGGCAGAAAAGCGGTGGAAAGGGCCCCTTCTCCGAACAGGCGACGCGCCAGGTTGGGAATGCGGAAAGCAATCGAGAAGGCATCCATGATCGGGCCATTGCCGAACAGCATCGCCATTCCCATGTCTCGTACGAGCCCCAGCACCCGACTCAGAAACGTCATCAGGCTGACGAGCCGGAAGTTGGCGAACAGGGAGCGTTCTTCCTGATCAGGTTGCGTTTCCGGAGGATTGTTCGAAGAGGTCGAAGTCGAGTTCATGCTGGTTGTTATAGCTGTCCGTTCTCATTCTGAACAGCGGAGGAACAACATTCGACCTGACCACTCAACCTGCTGAAAATAACCCTGTCTCAGGAATTGTGTTCATGCCTTAAGGCATTCAGGGAGTCTGGGGATCAATCCGCATTCCGTTGACATCAAAGCTTTCGAGAATGCGAACCACCTGATCAATATCCAGGCTCCGTTCAAACGCCCAGTTGATAATGTTCAGGTTTTCCTGTCCGGCACAAAGCCGATCCAGAATCCCTTCCAGTAAGTCCTGGTCGAAGTCATGATTGGTCGACAGAATACCGAACGACTTTTGGCCAAACTCGGACCAATGGCAGTGACCGAGCAAATGCTCCAGCCGTCGATATCGGAGATAGAACAACCAGTTCAGGTCATACCATTCCCAGACGGCTTGGTCGCCAACATCGTAACCATTTTGTTCACTTCGCAGCCATTTATGTCGAATCGCTTCTTCGTAAGCGGACTTCTGCAGGCTGAGCAGCGGAGGATCTGCAGCTGTACACATCGTGATCTCACCTTCAATTCCTCACCATCTTGGGATGAGTTGATAGTGAAATAGCGAGAGAGAATCTGGCACACCCAGCTTGTGACAACGTCCCCTTCCCTTGGACTGATAAGGCGTTCACAATCAAGATGACCCACTGATCCAGATTCAGATTCTATTACTTATACTGGTCTCGATTTCCCGCGCCAACAGGAAGCTTGCCCTTTTTACCACTTTCATCAGGGAGTACTCCCCTGCCAAATTCTCCGTTGTCAGGGAAATCCCGGCAAAACAGCCATTTCTTGCGGAAACGTCGTCCGCTTTTGACATTCGAACCCCCTCATGCAAAATGACATATTGAGACCAAACCGAGGGAAACCTTTCCGGTGCGAAGCTTATTGCGCGGAGGAGAAATCGAGACCGCAGGCGCTTTTTCTTCCGATTCGATTATCCGGCACGTAACGATTATGACGATTTTATCGGTGCCGCATCGTGTTCAGACAGGGTGCAGTGAACGGAAGAAAGCGACACGAGCTTGTGTCTCTATTTCTTTCCACCTGCGAGGAACTGGTCTTCGGCGATTAAATTTGAATCCAGAACCTTACGGGACAACTCCGGGAAATTCACAGGAATTGATTGGAGAAAATCAGGAAGAAACACTCGGTTCCCAATTCGGCGATTGATTTCAGGAACCAGTGGGGGAACTTCATCCTGGTTCAAACCAACATCCAGAGAAAGCCCTGTTACCAGGGACCTTCTCCAAAGAAAAGATATGCACATTGCATCAGGGGGGCAATATGAACTTGGCAATCAGGTTGCGCGCGCAGCATTCTGGACCGGCAGCGCGTGTGCTCTATTCAGTCACGACCGTCTGTGTCGCTATGCTGGGAACAAGTTTCTCCCTGCAGGCTGAAGAACCCGCCTCCTCTGGTTCGCGATTCCGGACAGAGAACAAGCAGGTCGCTCCCCCTGCTTCTGAAGAAGACTCTGCCGAGATGAACTCGGAGGAACTCGAAGTTGCGCTCGAAAAACGAGTTCGCACGCTAAAGCGAGGAACCTCGCAACGCTCCGCACGCAAGACAGGACTGGCCGCTCTTCCTTTGACTCAGATGACGGAACAAAACCGCGCAAAAGCAGAGCATGTCCTCTCTTCCCTCAGTCTGTTTCGCGAATTGCCTACGTTGTCGGTCGAAGTGAATCCAGAAATATACCGCTTCTTCGTGCAGAACCCGGATGTGGCCGTCAGCATCTGGAGAGTGATGCAGATTTCCGATTTCAAAATGTGGCAAACCAATCAGAATGAATACGAGGCCGACGCCGGCGATGGAACAATCGGAATCATTGATGTGCTGCTTCGAAGTGAGACGGACAACGTGATTTACTGTGAAGGGGAGTACAAAAGCCCGTTGCTGAAAAACCCAATCAAGGGCCAGACTGTTCTGCACTTACAAACGAAGTTCAGCAAAGGGGTTTCGGGCGAAGACATCGCCACACACCGCCTCTATATGTATGTCTCGTTTCCTTCGCAGTCCGTGGAAACCGTGGCCCGGGTCATGTCACCCGTCAGTAACGCCATCGTGGATCGGAACTTCAAGGAGATTAGTCTCTTCCTGAATATGATGACGCTCGCGATGACGCGGCAGCCCGGTTGGGTACACGCCGTGTCCACCCGAATGGAAGGGGTGATTGATATTCGCAAAACACAACTGTTGCGTCTGACAGAATTACTCAGCCAGGAATATCAGAAACAGCAACTCGCTGGCCCGGAAGGAAACCGCCTCTCTGATAACAGCCCTGTGCCGCAAAAACCAACCTTCATCCAGACTTCGGGAAGACCACTTTCGAATTGAGCGATCTTCCCTGCTGAATGGATAAAGACCCTAACGTGAATGCAACGATGTTGTTGCCGATTGTTTTCTGATCTTTTAACTGCGACTTGTTCCCGTTGGAAAGGGCAGAAATGCTGATTTTTAATCTGGCAAACTCGACAGGCGGTTCGGACCCTGAACTGTCTGGAAGATAATTCCGGGCAATCGGCAAATGAGAACCAGAGATCGGAAGGAATCGCCCACATTCCTTTCGGAACTCTGACTGAAGCCGATCGGTCTCTCTCATGAGAGGGATCGATCGGCGACAGTGTTTCCAGACCGGCCCCATTTTACAAGTAGTTTCAAAACCCTCTGATGAGTAAACAATACTCTGTATTTGCAGTGCCAAGAACAACCACAACCGGGTTTTGAAATGGCCTCTGGAAACACGATAC